>JASFTE010000050.1:0-13256 GCA_050114035.1 Armatimonadota bacterium
CTGCGTCATGCACGAGATGGGCAAGCCGTGGGACGCGACGCAGGAGGACCTGGACACCGTCACTGCCGCCCTCACCTTCTACCCGGAGGAGATGCGGCGCATCCGCGGCGAGCTGTTGCCCGACGCCGACGACGACTTCGACCACCAGATCGTCTACGAGCCCGTCGGCGTCGTCGTGGCCGTCCTCGCCTGGAACTTCCCGCTGCTGAATCTCGGCTTCAAGCTCGGCCCCGCGCTGTCGGCCGGCTGCTCCCTGGTCCTGAAGCCCTCGCCCAGATCGCCGCTGTCCGCGTACGCGTTCGGGGAGATCTGCGCGGAGACCGACTTCCCGCCGGGCGTCATCAACGTGCTCTGCGGCCCGGACGATGTCGTCGGCCCGGCGCTCACCGCCAGCCGCATCCCGGCACTCGTGACGGTGATCGGCTCCATCGAGACCGGCGCCGCCGTCATGCGGCAGGGCGCCACGAGCATCAAGCGCTACAGCATGGAGCTCGGCGGGAACTCGCCGGTGCTCGTCTTCGACGACGCCGACGTCGATCTCGCCGTGGAGACCGTCGCCGCCCTCAAGTTCGGCAACTGCGGCCAGATCTGTGTGGCCCCCAATCGCGTGTTCATCCAGCGAGGCATCGCGGCGCAGTTCA
Organism: Armatimonadota bacterium; assembly: GCA_050114035.1. Lineage (GTDB taxonomy): Bacteria > Armatimonadota > Zipacnadia > JAUWAU01 > JAUWAU01 > JAUWAU01. The sequence continues at coordinate 642 of JASFTE010000050.1, forward strand.
CGGATGGCATCCTCGCGGCGGCAGAGCAGGTGAAGCTGGGCTTCGGTCGCGACTCCGACGCGACCATGGGACCGCTCATCAACGCCGATGCCCGGGCGCGCGTGCAGGACCTCGTCGAGGACGCCCTCAACGGCGGGGCCGAGCTGCTCGCCGGCGCCGACGCGCCGGGGATGCCCGGGCGGGGCTGCTTCTTCCCGCCCACGGTCCTTGCAGGCGTCACGGCGAATATGCGGGTCTTCCGCGAGGAGATCTTCGGCCCGGTCGTGAGCCTCATTGAGTTCGACGATGAGGACGACGCCCTCCGCCAGGCAAACGACACGCAGGCGGCGCTGGCCTCCTACGTGTTCACCAACGACATCGGCCGCGTGCAGCGCGTGTCGAGTGCGCTTCGGTTCGGCGAGGTGCAGGTGAACGGCTTCAAGTACGGCATCGACCTCCCGCACGGCGGCATCAAGCAGAGCGGCATCGGCCACGACTGCTCGCACCTGGCGCTTCTGGACTACCTCGACAGGAAACGCATCACGATCGCCAGGCGCTGAGAGGGACCACCGGCATGGACCGGCGCAACATCCTCTTCATCCTCGTCGATCAATGGCCGGCTCTGTCCTTCGGCCATCGCGGCGCGTCCGTGAGCACACCGAACACGGACCAACTCGCCGCGGAAGGCACCGTCTTCAGCAACGCCTTCACCACGTGCACCCTCTGCTCCCCCGCGCGCGGCGCCATGCTCACCGGTCGCTGGGCGCACCAGACGGGCATGTACGACAACGTCGGCGTCGGCTACTCACTGCAGGAGCCGCTCCGGTCCGACGAGGTGACCTGGATCGACGCCGCCGTCGCCGCGGGCTATCGTGTCGGCTACTTCGGCAAGTGGCACCTCGGTACCGATGGCCCGATCATCCGTGGCGCGCATCGCCATCCGGAGTCATTCGACCGGGGCAGCCGGCCCTACGATCCCGCGACGAGCCCGCACAGCTACGCGCGGGCGATGGACCGCTACGAGCATCAGCGCGGGCAGCTCGTCGATGGTCACCCGCCCTTCTGGGGAATCACCGACGCGCCCAGGGAGGAGACGACACCCTTCCGACTCGCGGCCAACGCCGAGGAGTTCCTGGCGGAGTACGCGGCCGGGGCTTTGGATCAACCGTTCTTCCTCACCATCTCAATGGCCCCGCCCCATTTCCCGCACTACCTCCCGCGAGAGTACGCCGACCTGGCCGACCCCGAGTCGGTGCGGTTGCCCCCGAGCCTGCACGACGACTTCAGCGACAAGCCCCACTTCCACGCCGCCGCCTACTGGCCGAGCATGGACACGTCGTCGCTCGACCAGGCCCAGTGGCGCACCGTCATCGCCTTCTCCCAGCTCCACATAACCCTCGTGGATCATGCAATCGGACGCATCCTCGATGCGCTCGACGCCCACGGCCTCGCCGACAGCACCACCGTGGTCTTCACCTCGGACCACGGCGACATGTGCGGGGCCCACAATCGCTTCGACAAAGGGCCGTACTTCTACGACGAGGTCTGGCGCATCCCGCTCATCGCGCGAGCGCCCGAGGTCGCGCCCGCCCGGCAGGACGCCTTCGTCTCGTTGCTCGACGTCGCCGAGACGCTGCTCCAGTGGACCGCGGCGCCGACGCCACCCGACAGGCCCCGCCATGGCAGGGACCTCACGCCTCTGATCGGCTCCCCGAATCCCACCCACTGGCCCCACGAGGCCTTCGCCGCCTACGACCTCTACAACGGCATGAGCTTCGCCGTCCGCGCCATCCGCACCGAGACGCACAAGTACGTCTGGAACGCCCAGTCCGTGGACGAGCTCTACGACCTCGAGGCCGATCCGCACGAGATGGTGAACTTGGCGGGCCGATCCGAGAGGGCGCAGGTCCAGGCAGAGCTGAGCGCCCGCCTCTTCGACTGGCTAAGCGACATCGGCGACAACCTCCCCGACCGGGCGGCTCACCTGCCCCCGGCGGGCACGATCATCGCAACGAGCCGAATGGGCCCATGACGCGCTACGATCTGGCAGTCATCGGCGGCGGCAGCGGCGGCGTGGGCGCCGCTCTGTCCGCCGCGCGTGCGGGCCTGAAGGTGGCCCTCATCGACAGAGCCGACTGCCTCGGCGGAACCTCGGTGCGCGCCGGGGTGACTACATGGGAGCCCGGCGCCGGCGGCACCGGCATCCCCTTCGACCTGTTTGGGCGCCTCCGGCAGTCCCCCAACGCCGTCGCCGTCTACTCCTTCGGCCGCCACCAGGCCTGGCACGACCCGGCCCGGGAACCGTACCGCTACCCGGGCGGCGAGCACGTCTGCGACCCGACGCGCGGCTACATCGACACGCTCCGGCGCCATGGCTCGCCCGGCGGCGGCCGCGCGCAGGCGTTCCGCCGCGAGCACTGGCACGGCGTGATCTTCGAGCCCGAGCACATGGCGCGCACGATGCAGGAGCTGCTCACCGAAGCTGGCTGCCACGTGCTGCTGAACACTGCCTTCACCAACGCCTACGCCCGCCACGGTGTCGTGCCCTTCGTGACGCTCAGCAACGGCGAGACGCTGTCCGCCGACTTCTATATTGACTCGACCGGCGATGCCGTCGTGTGCGCCTCCCTCGGCTGCGGGCAGATGATGGGTCGAGAATCCCGCGACGCCTTCGACGAACCGCACGCGCCCGCGACGCCCGGCGACCAGATCAACGGCGTGACCCTCCTCTACCGCGTCACCCCCGGCGCCGACGCTCGCGTCGAGCCGCTGCCCTCCGGCATCCCCGCGGACTGCTGGTGGCGGAAGCGCTTCCCCTCGGCGGCGATCTACCACTACCCAGATGGCGATCTCAACATCAACATGCTGCCCACCATGGACGGGAGGGAGCTCCTCGGACGCGGCCGCCCGGCCGCCCACGCCGAGTGCTACCGGCGGATTCGGGCCCACTGGCACTACCTGCAGACGAACTACGAGGAGTTCCGCTCCTTCCGCGTCTCCCGAGTCGCGCCCATGCTCGGCGTGCGCGAGTCGCGCCGCATCGTGGGCGAGTATGTCCTCACCGAGCACGACCTCCGGGCAGGCCTCAGCGGCCAGCAGCACGAAGACATCATCTGCCTCGCCGACCACGCCGTGGACGTGCACGGCATGCCGAGCCCGGGCATTCGCGAGCTCACCGAGCCGTACGGCGTGCCGTATCGGTGCCTGATCCCGAAAGGCTTCCGCAACCTGCTCGTGGCGTGCCGCGGTGCGAGCTTCAGCTCGATAGCCGCCTCCAGCTGCCGTCTGTCGCGCACCATGCTGCAGCTCGGCCAGGCAGCCGGCGCTGCGGCCGCCATCGCCAAGGAACTCGACGTGCGCCTGCCTAATATACCGCCCAGTGCGGTGCGGGGAGCGCTGCGGGAACAGCACGTCCAGCTCCAGCATCCGATGCCGGAGGGGCTTCGCCGGTATCTTGCCGCTCCCATTGGCTGACGACCAACGACGCCCTTCCCGAGAGGAGCATTTGCATGCCCTACAGAATGATCCAGGTCGGCTGCGGAGGCTTCGGCGGCGCGTGGTGCTCGAACTTCCTGCCGCCCAACGTCAAGGATGGCCTCATCGAGCCGGTCGCGGCCGTTGACATCAACCCCGACGTACTCACCAACGCCCAGGAGAAACTCGGCCTGCCGGCGGACAAGTGCTACACCGACATCGCCAAGGCCCTCGACGAGAACGAGGCCGACTTCTGCACCGTCGTCGTCCCCCCGGCGCACCACGAGGAGATCGTGGACGCCGCCCTCGACCACGGGCTCAACATCCTCTCCGAGAAGCCCATCGCCGACACGCTCGAGGCCTCCTGCCGCATCGCGGACAAGGTCAAAGCCGCCGGCGTCAAGATGGGCGTCACCATGAGCCATCGCTTCCGGCAGGACATCACCACGCTGCGCTCGCTGGTCCACTCCGGCGACCACGGCCCTCTCGACTACCTCGTTTGCCGGTTCACGTGCGATAACCGGCGGTTCGCATCGTGGGGCAAGTTCCGCCACGAGATACCCGACACGCTCATGGTGGAGGGCTCCGTGCATCACCTCGACCTTCTGGCGGACATGTGCGGCGGGACGTGCGACACCATCTACGCGCAGACCTGGAAGCCCGCATGGGGCGAGTTCGCCGGTGACTGCCAGGGACTCGTCATCATGCACCTGGACAACGACACCCGAGCCACATACGAGGGCGCCAAGACCAACGCGGCGCAGCTCAACGGCTGGGGGCAGGAGTACATCCGCGCCGAGTGTGAGAAGAGCACGCTCATCCTCGACAGCCAGAAGATCACCCGCCACGACTGGGACGCCGAGCGCCGCACTAACCTCGCCGATCAGGGGGAGCCGGTGGAGCTGCTCGATCAGCCCAAGTGGGCCAACACGTGGCTCATCGAGAAGTTCTGCACGTGGCTCGACGGCGGCGAGCCGATGGAGACCAACGTCGAGGCCAACCTCCAGTCCGTCGCTCTCATCTTCGCGGCCATCGAGTCCAGCCGTACCGGCGAGCCCATCAAGGTGCAGGACTTCCTGCACCAGACCCGCGCCTGCGTCAAGTAGGGGAGCGGCTGTGGTTTGCTCAAGAGAGTCGGTCCACCGACTCTCAGTTCGCAGCTGTGGCGGGTACGCAAAGCTCGATGGCCCCGCGCCCTCCCGCCCTTGGCTTCTCAGCGAGACAGGAGCCAGCGACCAATGCCCTCCATCAAACCGCTTTGCGCCCCCCACGCCACGAGTTCTTCGCCGAAGCGGCGCGTCGGTTTGACACCTTCGCGTTCATCCGGGACGCATGGAGCCTGGGCGGAGGGTTCAGCGCCAGCGCCTTCAATGCGCCAGGTACTGATCCTCCTCTCCGACGCAGTCACCACAACAGGGTCGCCGCAATACCATGGCTCAACGTCCACGAGTTCCGACACGAGATCCATCGGTTCTGTTTCTGAAGAAGCCCTGTCAATACTAATAGTGGCGATTGCCGAGGATCAGGAGATCGACGGCATCTCGCCTCGAGATCCGTAAGCCTGTATGCGCGAGTGCGTTGTTTACATGTGTGCACGAGCTTCGGGTGCTGATCGACGCGCAGGTGGGCAGCGGAGCGAGCACCGCACGCACGCTCTGGCGCATCATCTCTCTCCCTCACCGGACCGCCCGGAGCCAGCCATCGCTGGACAGGAAGAAACCGAGGTTGCCGGAGACGGCCGGCAGGGATTCGTACATGACGCCTGCGGTCCTCAGTCTCCACAGCAGCTGCGGCGTGTCGCCTGGCGAGTCGCCCATCTGGTATCCGCTGAGGAACGGGCTGCCCATGGAGCCGGCGACAAAACGCCTGCCGCCGGTCGCCACCGGGGAAGTGAGTCCGCCGAGCCCGGCGACTTCCCACAGCTCGTCCCCGGTCGCCAGGTCGAGGCCGTGCAGACTCACATCGAACGGCCATTCGTAGGCGTTGCCGAAGACACTAGCGAAGACGGTGGTGCCATCGGTGGCAGCGGTCACATTGCAGATGCGCCAGGGCTTTGCCTTCCACTCCCAGAGCATTCCTCCCGTCTGGGCGTCGAGCGCCACCATGCGCCCTCCGAGGCTTGGAACGATGACCTTGCCGTCGGCAAGTACGGGGGCCGCGGAGTCGGGGCGCCCACCGACGTGGTAGGGCGTGCCCGCGCGGCCGAAGGCCCAGCGGATGGATCCGTCTCGGCGGTCGAGGGCATAGTAGTGCCCATCCCAAGAGCCCGTGTAGACGGTTGTCGCGTCGAGCGTGGGGGCGGGGTAGACTCCGTCGGCGAAGCGCCGTTCCCAGTGCGTGGCGCCCGTCGCGGGATCGAGGCAGTGGAGCACGCCCTGCTTGTTGCCGATGAAGAGCTGATCTCCATCGCATTCCGGCGGCGCCCACACGGCGCCAAGCTGCCGGGACCAGAGGGGCTGGCCGGTCTCTGCATCCAGCGCGTAGGAGTGCTCGTTGCCACCCACCTGGACGACGAATACGCGACCGTCTCTGGTGGTGGGAGTTCCGGAGACCCTTCCCCCGACCTCGAACCGCCACAGCCGGCGCCCCGTTGCTGCGTCGGCGGCGTCCACGAACCCGTTCCTGCCGGCGAAGAACACGCTGCCGCCGGCAACCGTCACCGGCGCCTGCATGATGTCCGGCATGGAGTCGGCGAACACTCGCTGCTCCCCAATGCCGGTGCAGTTGATGAGCGACTGACGCCACTGCTCCTTGCCATCGCGAATGTCAAGGGCGATGATCTGGAGATCGGCCGTGCTCACCAGCACGCCGTCGGCGTCGCCCGCGAGATCGGCGTAGATGGGATACCTGCCCGGCCGCGCTACCCAGCGCGGCTCCGCCCGTGCGCCCCTATCCTCGACGGCCGCCACCGTTCCATCCAGCGTCGCAACGCAGATCGTCTTGCCAGACACGAAGGGCTGCGCGCGGATCCAGTCGCCGCAGTCCTGCTCCCACAGCAGCTCTCCGCTCTGTTGGTCCAGAGCATACAGCGCCCCGTCGGTGCCTCCGAGGTAGCACCGTCCGTTGGCCAAAGCCACCGGAGAGAACAGCTGCCTTGAGCGCGGATCGGGCTGGACGACCAGGGTCTGCCAACGGGGTTGTCCGCTGGCTGCGTCGAGCGCGTAGACCGTGCCGTCGTTGGCGCCGGCATAGAGCACGCCCTCGTGTTCCACGGGCGCCGCTCCCCACGATGCCGCGATCGAGTACGTCCAGGCCACGCGCTGGTCGCCCCATAGATGCAATGCCCAGAGCGTACCGTCCTCCGCTGCGGCATAGGCCCGCTCTCCCGCCAGCACAGGCGCCGCCGGTAGGTAGCCCGTGCGGAATCGCCACCAGGTCCTCCCACTCTTGAGCGACTTCACCAGGATCTCGCTGCCGCCGGTCATCCGGTTGGCGAGCAGGTGCTCGGGATTCCTCTCAGCCCGCCCGTACGCCGTCTCCTGGGGTCGGGCAGGCATGCGCCGCACGATGCGGCCGTCCTCGCGAGCAACCACGATGTAGGCGAGCGGCCAGCCGTCGAAGCTCTCCTTCCAGACGGCCAGTTCCTCGTCCCCCAATGGCACGACCGTTGAGTAGGCCCTGCTCTGCCGACCGAACCCCCAGTGAAGATTCTCCGCCGCCCAGACTCGCCGGCCCGTCCTCCGGTCCAGGCACAGCATCGAGGTATCCAGCCCTGGCGAGGCGGTGTAGACGGCGTCGTGCTCGACAAGTGGTGTCGCGTGCCAAGGCCATCCCACGGGATACCGCCACACCTCCTCGCCGACAAGGGGCCCCGGTTCTGCGGTCGCGCCCGAATGGGTCGGTCCTCCTCCCATCGATGGCCAATCGGCTCCCGGTTGTGGGGCCATGGTCGCCATCTGGTTCAGCACGGACGGCAGCGGATCGGCCGCCTCGATCTCGCTGAGTTGCCCCATGGCCTGCTCCCGCAGAGCGTCCATGGGTTGTCCCTGATTCCCTGCCCGTGTCAGCGCCTCCAACGTCGGGATCAGAGGGGACACGTCGCGCCCCGCGTTGAGCGCATGCCAGTAGCGGGACTCGAAGCTCTCCGCAGCGCAAGGACGACTGCCGACGAGAACGCAGAGAGACGCGAGAGATAGGACGGAGTACCTGGTCACGGGTTGGCTGGTCCTCCTATCCGGGATTGCCCATATGGAACTGGGCGCCCCGGCGTTGGCTGAGCAGTCAGCCGTTCGTAGCAATGCTTCGCCATTCGGCCTCCGGAAGCCTACACACTCAGCCGCGGAACCCGAGATCGGGCGGTTGTGTCGCCCGTCGTGAAGGTCTGTGGACTTTGTTTCCGCTGACAAGCTGTACAGCAGGCGTGATGCCGCCTCCGTGTCGCCAAACCCCGCCCATCTCTGGAGCCTTGGCCGCACTCTCGGCGCCCCGTCATGTGGGCACCGGCGAAAGCGACCTGATGCGGCTGAGAATCTGCACGAACAGGTCTCTCGTGATCGCGACCTCTGCCATCTGCACGACGAGCCGACGGGCGTGACCGGTATACCAGATCTCCCACACAGAGGGCCCGTCCGTGGGCTAGCTGGGCAGCACTCCATGGGATCCATCCTCTCTCGCTTGTAGGATGAGCTGAGGTGACAGCGAAGTAGAAGATGAGACTTGGCTGAGAGAGGAAGGAGATGTCATGGAGGCCAGATTCGTGACGTTCTGCCTCGGTGTGGCAATTGTCGGCGCAATTGTCGGCGCAGTTCCCGGCGCAATTGTCGGCTTTGTCATTGACGCTATCAGAATGGCCTTGCTGCGGAGGGGGAGTCTGGAAGGGGGCAGACGGCCTTCTGTCGTGTGGACCTGCGTGATCGCCGGTGCAGTTCTCGGAGTACCTGCAGCAGTGGGGCTCGCCTTGTGGGTGATCGGATCACTCCCCGGAATCATCGCGCTCCCATGATGTGCACCAGCTTTCTCGGACAATGCTGATCCGGATTCGCCTTGCCTTCGTGAGTACTGAGTCTATACACAACTCAGTCCTCACAGTAGAACACCCCCAGACGTGCTCTCCCGACCTGTCAGCACTGGAGACGTTGCCCTCTCGGAGCATTCCGCCTTCACAGTCGCCGTGCGGTTCTCGTTCCTCGAACCGCCGTGGTTGAAGCAGAATAGCCGGTGGTAGCAGACGCTTCCGTAGTGACCGTTGTACCTGGATCCTCCCTGCCGGCCATGTACCGGGCTCTCCGAACTGTCCAGGTCCAGGATGAGACGTTGGGTCTTCGTGTGGGCCATGGCCGCCGAGACCCACGCGGCATTCAGCGTCGCCAACCCTTCCCGGTTGCCCTTGGCGGAGAGTATCGCGGTCTCGGAACGCCCCACCGTATTCCGCGCTGCTGCCTGCCGGTCACTCGCTCGTCGGCTCACAACCAACCGCATCGTCGGGTCCCGGGCAAGACGATCCGCATCATTGGTGTCCGGGTATCCCGCCAGGCGACTGTAGAGCGACTGACGAACCAACGGCACCAGCTGGTGCTGGACGTTGCGTCCCCACCGTTGCTCCGTCAGAAACTGATCGGCCATTTCCGTCAGCCCGAGCTTCTCATCCAACTCGCGGTGGGCCAGCAGTCCGGCGTCGGAGGTGATCTTGCTGCCAACAAACTCCAAGCGATGCAGCGCATCGCACGCACCCGAGCGTCGAACTCCAGGATCAACGGCTCCTGTTGGCTTCCACCCATTGGGTGCCTCCCGCGATCCTCACTGCGATGCCCGCTATGGCCCGTCTCCAGCCAGTTTCTTGGCGTCCTTACCGGAAGCCTCCCCGTTCATATGGGCAGTCCGGGTCAAAACCGCCGTCGTCACCGGCCAGCATCCCTTCCATGCCCGCGGCTTGACGCGCCTCTTCCGCGCCCTCGAGGGCGTCGATGCGTACACCCAGCACATGGGAGACTTCGCGGCCGACCCGGCCAAACTCCGCGACTGGTACGACGTGGTCGTCTTCTACAACATGCACCGCGAGACGCCAACGGACGCAGGGCCGTGGCACGAGAAGAACATCCGGGCCGCCATGGAGACACTGGGCGAGACGGATCAGGGGATCCCCATCCTCCACCACCCCATCCTGGCCTTCCTGGACTGGCCCATGTGGGCCGAGCTCCGACGTCCTCCTTACGACTGAGCATCCAAAGAGCATGAAGACCCTCGCCTGGACGCGGCGGCACCGGAATGCGCCCCTCTTCTGCCTGCAACTGGGCCACGACGACGAGCCCTGGCGCAACGAGAGCTTCCGCACCGTCCTGCAGCGCGGGATCCACTGGCTCGCCGGCTGATGGGGCCTGATGCGCTGCATGGATCGGCTGGCAGTCTGCGAGGAGGACCGCCCATGCGGGGAGGTGCAGTGGGTATCTCCGGCGCAAGACCGAACCGGAGAGTGCCCGCGAAGGGGCGCGGAGCCGATTGATGGCCCCGGGGGCACTGTGTCGCTCGGACAGCTTCTGTGAGTGCCCGCAACGCGGGAGAGGTCCTTCGCCCGGCAGGCGGAAGCCTGTCAATAACCGGCAATGATTCTGCAACAATTGTGCAAGAGTCCTGTGACTCTGTGCGCGTAGTGTGTACAGGAGCCACTCGGTCCGTTTGATCCCTTGGCGTGCTGTGGAGGGAGACCGAAGTGGCGCGGGATACACCAGTGCGAGAGGGTGCCGAGCATGCTGAATCGGCGATGGCTGGTCGTGCTTGGAGTCGTCGTGCTCTCGGGAATGTGCAGCCTGTGCTGGGGGCAGGGGCACGTGCCCGGAGAGCTGCTGGTGAAGTACCGCCGGGGCACACCCGCGGCGGCCATCCGTGCTGCCCACCGGCCGTTTCAGGGTCGCACTCTGAGGACCTTCAAGCGAATCGGCGTGCACCACGTGCGGCTGGGTAGAGGCATCGGAGTGGCGGCGGCCGCGCAGGGATTGCGGCGCAACCCCCACGTCGTCTACGCGGAACCCAACCACATCGTACGTGCGGTGGCGGACGAGCTCCTCCCCAACGACCCACACTACAGCCAGCTCTGGGGCATGGAGAAGATCCGCGCCCCGGAGGCATGGAACATCGGGACGGGCGGGTCCGTGGTGGTTGCTGTCATCGACTCCGGCGTGGATTACAACCACGTGGATCTCGCCGCCAACATGTGGACGAACCCGGGCGAGACACTGGGCAACGGCATAGACGACGACGGCAACGGCCACATTGATGACGAGCACGGCTGGGACTTCGCCAACGACGACAACGACCCCATGGACGTCGACGGACACGGCACCCACGTCTCGGGAACGATCGGCGCGGTGGGCAACAACGCCACCGGGGTCGTCGGGGTGAACTGGACCGTTGAGATCATGGCTCTGAAGTTCATCGAGAGCGAGACCGGGAGCGTGGCGGACGCCATTGCGTGCATCCAGTACGCCATCACGAAGGGCGCGGACGTCATGAGCAATAGCTGGGGCGGGGACCGCTCCTCCCAGGCGCTCTACGACGCCATCGAGGACGCGGGCGACGCGGGCGTTCTGTTCGTCGCCGCCGCCGGCAACGACTCGCTGGACATCGACGCCTCGGGCTTCTACCCCGCGGGCTTTGATCTGGACAACATCATCTCGGTGGCCGCGAGCGACCAGAGCGATGGGCTCGCCGGCTTCTCCAGTTACGGGGAAACGGCGGTGGATCTCGCCGCGCCCGGAGTGACTATCTACAGCACAGTCCCCAGCGACGGGTACGGCAACTCGAACGGCACGTCCATGGCCACGCCGCACGTGGCTGGCGCCGCGGCTCTGATCCAGGCTGAGCTCGGGGAAACCGGCCTGGCGGCCAAGGCCCGGATACTGGGCACTGTTGACCACATCCCGGCGTTCGAGGGCCTCATGGTGACCGAGGGCCGCCTCAACCTGTTCAAGGCCCTTGCCGACGTGGCAGTGCCTGACATCGCATACGATGGCCACGACGTCGTGTCCACGAGCGATGGCGACGTGGTCGTGGAGGCCGGTGACGATGTGGCCATGACGGTCACACTGAGGAACTACTGGGCGGGTGCCACCAACGTGACGGCGACGCTGAGCACGTCGGATGCCGAGGTCACCGTGGATGCAGGCGCGGCCACGCAGTCGTACGGTGACATCCCGGGCGACGAGGCGCGCACGAATGCGATACCGTATGAGTTCTCTGTCGATGCGGGCGCCGCGCTGGGGCACGTCGTCACGTTCGCCCTGGACATCAGCTTCGACGGCGGCACGGGCCAGGAGACCTTCGACGTAGTGATCCTCGGCAACTTCGACGTGGTGTTTGTGGATGACGACGGCGGCACCGCCCACGAGGGCGTCTTCACCAGTGCGCTGGCCGCCACGGGCTACTCGTACATGTTGTGGGAAACCGACACGCTCGGCTCTCCGTCCGCGGGCGACCTGGTGGCGGGCCGCGCCGTTGTGTGGAACACCGGCCCGGCGTGGTCGAGCACTCTGACCGGGTACGACCAGGCGCAGCTCAGTACGTACATGGACGGCGGCGGCAAGCTCTTCCTGGCGTCGCAGGACGTTCTGTGGGATACGGGCCTGACCCCATTCATGCGAGATTACGTGCATGTAGAGTCTTACCTGGATGACCTCGGCTGCCGGAGAGCGAGAGGCGTGCCTGGCGACCCGATCTCCGACGGCCTGGACATGCATCTGTCGTACCCGTTCACCGACTACGCGGACGGCCTCACGCCCGACGCGTTTGCCACAGCCATCTTCAGCGCGAAGTTGGGACCGATGACATGGTGGGTGGCACTCCGATATCCCACGGCAGACGATCCGTCGGGCGGCGGCACGGTAGTGTTCCTGGCCTACCCCTTCGAGGCCGTCCCCTCCGGGGATCGTGCGACGCTGATGCAGAGGATCCTGGATTGGCTCTTGCCGCCAATTGTCCCTGGCCCGCCGGTGGCTGGCGATGACAGCTACGGCCCCAACGCGGGCCCCTTCCTGCACGTACCGGCGCCCGGGGTGCTGGAGAACGACATCGACCCGGATGGGGATCCGATGACAGCGATCCTCCAGACTCCGCCCTCGGTCGGGACGCTGGTCCTGGATTCGGACGGCTCGTTCGTGTACGTGTTGATGTTCGAATATGTTGGCGCCGACAGCTTCACGTACAAGGCGAACGATGGCACCGGCGACAGCA
>JASFTE010000051.1:0-13215 GCA_050114035.1 Armatimonadota bacterium
CGCGAACAGTCGGCCCCAGTCCAGCTCGCCCAGCCCCGGCGGTGGCTCGATCTCCGCATCGGTCAACCGCAGCCGATCCTTCACGTGGAAGTACGCCGTATTCGCCCCGTACCGATACAGCACGTCGTACGGGTCCGCCTTCAGATTGCGGATGATGCCGATAGGATCGAGCTTCAGTCCGAGGCCAGCGACCCGCTCGCACGCATCCGACAGCAGCTCCTCCGTGGCGATGAAGCTCCCCTTGTGCCCCAGGTACACCGCCAGCTTCAGCCCGCCGGCAGCCGCCATCTCGGCATAGCGCGGATACACCTCCGCGAGCGCGCCCACGGGATCATCGGACTCTGGCTCCCCCGCTCCGGTGAAGATGCAGTCGGCCTCCAGGGCCGCGGCGAAGTCCATCGCGGCCTTGATGACCTCCTCGCTGCCTGACGTCTCCGGGTCGGCCATCCCCAGATGCCAGACGCCCACGGCGGCTACCGCGACCCCATGGTCGTCCGCGATGCGCTTCTTCTCCTCAGCGTCGCCAAAGTCGTCTGCCGACGGCCCGTGGTACATCAGCTCAAGCCCGTTGATTCCCTCGGCTTGAGCAAATGATGCGGCCTCGGCCACGTCGCCGCCGGGCCGCACGATGAATGCCGACTTCATGTGCCGGTCCCCTTCCCTGTGTGCGGTAGAACGTTGACCCACCGCCTGCTCTCAGCCGCTCGCCGGGCGGCTTCGCAGACGGCAAGGACGGCCATCCCATCCCCGGCCCGCTGCGCCTCCCATTCGCCCGTCGCAACGCTCCGAATGATCTCCTCGTGATGCGCCTGCCCCATGGGCCGCCCCGGCAGCTCCGGGACGAGGAAGTCGGGCCGCTTCTCGGGCCCGGAGGCGACTGCCAGATCCTCTCCGGTCCGCGGCACGCGGATGAAGATCGTCCCCTCAGTCCCGTACACCTCAGCCTGGAACCGCGAGGTGCCCGCCGTCTGTGACCACTGCACCTCGTGGTTCGCGACCGTGCCGCCCGACAGCTCATACTGCATCCAGGCGTTGACCTCGTTCCCGAGCAGCACCCGGTCTCGGCGCGCGCCCTCCGAGCCCTCCTCGGGCGCGGGCGTCGGGCTGTCCTCTCCCAGCCTTGCGCTCACTCGCGCGATCTCCTGCCCCGTCAGCGCCCGGACCAAATCGATCCCATGCGCGCCGATGTCCATCAGCGCGCCCCCGTACGACGGCGCCGTCTCGCGGGCGTTCATCGTCCCGTTCCGCATCCGCAGGAACTCCACGTCCCCGATCCGCCCCTCACGTATGAGCTTGGCCGCCGCCAGGCATTCGTCGAAGTACCGATGCATGAAGGTCGGCGCGATCTCGACGCCGCTCTTCTCCGCCGCCGCGCACATGGCCATCCCCGCAGTGAGGCTCCGCGCGAAGGGCTTCTGGATGAACACGTGCTTTCCGGCTTCCGCGGCGGCTATCGCGATCTCCACGTGGCTGTCGATCTTCGTGAACACGCAGACGAGATCGACGTCGTCGCGCGCGACGGCCTCCCGGTGGTCGAGACAATGCGCCTCGGCCCCGAACTTCTCGGCCGTCTCCCACGCCCGCTCCTCAATGATGTCGCACGCAGCGACGAACTGCGCCCCATGGATGGCGCACAGCGCCGGCAGATGGTAGTTATTCGCAATGCTGCCGCAGCCGACGACGGCGAACCTGACGTTGCCCATTTCGTTGGCCGTCCTCTCCAACGCCCTAATGCCATCCCGCTTCGCCGCCCGGACCGCCACCCCTCCCGCTCAGGCAGGAAACACCGTCTCGCGTGAGAACGTGCCGGATGGGACCAGAACAAGGAGACCAACACCATGAACCGCAGAGACTTCGCCGCGAAGACACTCGCCGCCGGAGCCGGACTCGTATCCGTCGCCGCGTCCGCGGGTCGGGCGCAGGGAGCCGCCAAACCGAAGCGCAGCTTCAAGCTCAAGTACGCGCCCCACTTCGGCATGTTCAAGGACAGCGCCGGCGACGACCCCATCGACCAGCTCAAGTTCATGGCCGACGAGGGCTTCACGGCCATGGAGGACAACGGGATGAAGAAGAAGCCCGTCGAGCTCCAGGAGCGCATCCGGAAGGAGATGGACCGGCTGGGCATGGAGATGGGCGTCTTCGTGGGCGGCGGGGGCAACTTCGTCTCGGGCAAGGAGGAGGACCGGGAGAAGGTCCTCAACGCCCTCCGCGACTCGGTCGAGGTGGCCCGGCGCGTCAAGGCCACCTGGTGCACGGTCGTCCCGGGCAGGTACGACCAGAGGACGGAGTGGGGCTACCAGACCGCCAACGCGGTCGAGCTGCTCCGGCGCTGCGCCGAGATCTGCGAGCCGTCCGGGCTCGTGATGGTCCTGGAGCCGCTCAACTGGTGGACCAATCACCCGGGCATGTTCCTGCACAAGATCCCGCAGGCATACGAGATCTGCCGCGCCGTGGACAGCCCGTCCTGCAAGATCCTCTTTGACATCTACCACCAGCAGATCAGCGAGGGCAACCTCATCCCGAACATGGACAAGGCGTGGAGCGAGATCGGGTACTTCCAGACCGGC
Organism: Armatimonadota bacterium; assembly: GCA_050114035.1. Classification (GTDB taxonomy): domain Bacteria; phylum Armatimonadota; class Zipacnadia; order JAUWAU01; family JAUWAU01; genus JAUWAU01. The sequence goes on from JASFTE010000051.1 coordinate 2,568, forward strand.
GACAATCCCGGACGCAAAGAGCCCGGCACCGGCGAGATCAACTACCGCAATGTATTCAAGCACATCCACGGCAAGGGCTACACCGGTATCCTCGGCATGGAACACGGCAACTCGATGGGCGGCGAGGACGGCGAACGGGCTGTCATCGAGGCCTACGTGGCGGCCGACGATTTCTAGAGCCGTTCGCCGGAGTCAGGAGGAACGCACGTGAGCAGTCGGCGTGGGACGTTGCTCGGGCTGCTGGTATTGATCGGCGCGCCCCCCACCTTTGCCGCCGAGTTCGCGCGCGGTCCGGTGCCCGCCGCCGGGGAGACCTTCCGTGCCTCCTTCGAGAACGGCCCCCGCGCCGACGCCGGCGCCGGCTTCCCCGACATGCACGCCTACCAGCAGCAGTCGCGAAACCAGCCGGGCTGGCAATTCGACTTCACGGAGGGCCGCGTCGGCCGCGCGCTGGACGTGCGGCCCGATCGGGAGGCGCTCACCCCGGCCAGGAGGGCCATCGCCCCGCAGGGAGATACGGCGTGCTTCAAATCCCAGGGGTACTTCTGCCTGCGCGCGGGCACGGTGAGCTTCTGGTTCCGAGCCACCGGAAGCGCGCCGACGTTCGACATCTCCTCCCAGACCAATGACACGCATGTGGCGCCCCTGCTGGCCCTCGCCACGACCACTGAGAGCGGCGCCGAGCTTCAGGGCCTGGCCGTTCGCGCCATGGACCGCGTCTATGCCGACCGACGACTGACGCCGCCCAAGGCTAGCCTGAGCGACGATCGATGGCACCACATCGCGGTCGTCTGGGACGAGGCCCGTGGTATGCGGATCTACCTGGACGGCGATCCGTGGGCCAGCAACTGGGGGGAGGCCAGCTACCAGACTGGCTACCTCTCGGCCGGCAGGCTCGCGCTGGGCGGCGCGGCCTTCGATGAGGTGCGCATACTCGACGTCCCGCTCTCGGACGCACAGGCGAAGGCTCTGGCGCAGGGACGCCTGGACCTCAGCGACCTGTCGTCGTCCGAGGTGGACGTACCGGCCGAGCACCGCCTCGAGCAGCTCGCGTGGCTCGGCGCCCCGGCCGACCACTTCACCCGCATCGCCCGCCCCACGTTGATCCGCCGCGTCACCGTGGACGACGCCCGCTCGATCCTCATCTCCGGCTGGCGCGGTGTCGATGGCCGCCAGGAGTCCGTCTGGCCGCTGCACTATCACAGCTACGTGTACCCGGACCGGCGCGGCCCGCTCCGCCTGAAGCTGGCCGACGGCGAGAGGTTCAACCTCGTCCGCGTCACCGGCTCCATCGACGAGGCGTCCCTCTGCCTCGGCGACGAATTCATCAAGCCCGACGATCCACAAGTGCTCGCACAGTTCGCCGGTGAGCGTTTCATCACCAACTTCCACCTGGACCAGCCTTGCGCGAAACCCCGGCTGGCCGTATACCCCGAGCAGGTCTCCAAGACCGGCCGGAAGAGCACCATGTACTACTGGTCCCGGTGCCGCGAGCTGCGCGACCTGGCACTGCTCGACGTGCGCCCCGGCGGCGAGCCGGCGGATCCATCCGTTCTGACATACGGGCTCACGAACGCGCCCCCGCCGACCGTCGCCGGCGACAACCGCGTGCGCCTGATCCACTGGTACCGTCCCGGCGAGCGCACCATCCTGCTCGGCGGCGATGCGGACGGAGCGCCCTCCGAGGTCGGCATCGAGCCACTGCGCTTCCTGCACCTCATGCTCCCGCCGCAGCCAGATGACCTACCGCTGAGCGCCGTCCGCCTCGAGCTCAAGGTGGAGGGCTGGCGGGCGGGCAACGCCGTCAACATCCGGCTCCACGATCCATCCAACCTCTGGCGGGCGCTCATCGACGTGGACGTCGCCGTCGGCACGCCCGGCGAGCTTGACGTCGCCCTGGAGTTCCCGCCAACGCTCCTGCCCGCGGATACCGAGTTGTGGCTCAGCATCATCAGCCGGGACGGGGGGCGCATCCGCTGCGGCCGCGATGGCTCGCGCATCACGACGTACGGCCCGGACATTGAGCGCGCGAAGCAGTCCTACCTCACCTGGCAGCACCGTCTTCTCAAGGACAGCTTCGCCATGCTCAGCGAGCCCCGCCCGTGGGGCTACATCGAGGCGGACGACACATTCCTCCGCGTGGCCATGGCGCAGTACGATGGTATCGCCCGCATCGTCCAGGACCTCTATAGCCGCTTCCCGGAGGACCGCTGGACGCGCGGCTACATGGTCTACACGCATCCGAATGACAAGACGCTCTGGGACTCCCTCCCCATAGCCCTCCCGCGCGACCCGCGCGTGCCCCGCTGGACGCTGCTGCAGAAAGAGCTCCTGGGCGAGTTCCTCTACTTCGTCCACTGGTGGATCGACAACCGGCAGGCGCCCAACGGCGAGCTCGGCAATGGCTGGGGCGACGACACCGACCTGGTCGGCGACTGGATCAGCCTCCACCTCATCCACGACCCGGACGGCAAGCTCAAGCGGTCGCTGCGAATGGTCGCTGACTACTGCTGGCGCAATCTGCTGCGCAATGGGCTCAACATCCGCCACACCGACGCCCTCCACGCGTACGAGGACGGCAACAACGTGCAGCCACCCGCCGCGCTCATGGACTACGGCAACCCCGTCCTCTGGGAGCGGCTACTCGCCACGGCCCGCCGCTACGACGGGCACCTGCTCACGCCGCCGAGAGACGGCAAGCGGACCATGGCCGGCACGTTCTACTGCGACGAGAAGGTCAGCACCGAGACCCGGCACAGCAAGCCCTACCACGAGCGACTCATCCTCCACGCGGGGCTCACGCTCATGTGGTACAACGGCCACCCCGGGCTCACGAAGATGATGGGCGAGGTCCTGGACGGCGCCGAGCGAATCCGCGACAGAACGCCGAGAGTGCAGCACGCGCTCTACCAGCAGACCCGCGACGAGACGCTGGCGCATCGCTTCCCCAGCTTCGCCACCAACGCACTGTGGGTGCGCCTGCTGAACCTCGAGGAGTGCGAACCGCAGACGCTGCAGGAGCTCACCGACCACGAGTACGAGCTCGGGGCCACGCGTGCCCTGGGCTTCGGGAACACCGACCCGCTCATCAAGTACGTTGCCTGGCACTACACGCGCGAGAAGTCGCACCTCATCCCCGCCCTCGAGCACCTCTGGAAGCACACCTACTACACTATGTGCCTGTACACGAAGACCGAGCAGTCCGGCGACCGCATCGCGGCGCACAAGAACCTCACTGACTTCATGTATACCGGTGGGATGCCGGGGGCCAGGAGTCACCTCGTTCCGGTGTTCGCGGTCAGCTACGAGGGACTCTCGCCTGAGTTTGCGGCCATTGTGCTCGACGACACGCCCGAGTTTCTCCGCTGGGTCGGCTACAACTTCGAGGACAGGCCCCAGACTGGCAAGCTCCGCGTCTGGAACCTCGTCCCCGGGACCTACGAGGCGCGCATGGGCATTGACGCTGACGGCAACGACCGCATCGACGGCGACGCCGAGACGCTGACGCTTGATCTGAAGCGCTACGAGACCGTCCCGATCACGTTGCCCAGCCACAAGCTCTACATCGTCGAGGCGCGGTGCACGGACAGGGACGTGCCTCTCTACGAACGCTGCGATCTCGCCATCACCCACGAGGATGCCGTGCGCGAGGGACAGATGCTCACCGTTCGCATCCACAACCTCGGCTGCGAGCCCAGTGGCCCGTTCACCGTGAGGATCGAAACCCCGGCAGGGCGCATCCTCAGCTCAGCGGGCCACACGGGCCTGGACGGTGTGGGTGATCTCCGGGCGAGGCACATCGCGCTTACGTTCGACGGCATGCCCGAACGGGGCGACCTCATCGTGAGCGTCCGCGGCCCGGACAAGGAGATCACTGAGGTCAACAACGTGGCGCGACTGCCAGACGTGGGGACCCGGTAGGGCAGTTACCGCTCCGCCCCCGCCTCCGTCGCCGGGCACCGAGGACCCGAGTATCGCCTCAGCGAATGAGCCGTCGCGGCATCCGCGGCGACTGCCTGAACCGCACACACGGAGGCCTGTTCACCATGCCAAAGACCCTCGTCACCGGCGCCGCCGGTCAGGTCGGCTCCCGCGTCGTGCAGCAGCTTCTGGCGAAGGGCCACGACATCAAAGCCCTCATCCTCCCCGACGACCCCAACGCCGACCGCGTCGGCGACCTCGACATCGAGCTCCTCGAGGGCAACCTTCTCGACCCGGACGTCGCCGCATCCGCCGTCGAGGGCGTAGACGCCGTCATCCACACGGCCAACCTCGTCGGCCCCCTCCCGGACATGTCCGAGATGGACTTCTTCGACAACAACGTCCGCAGCACGTTCAACACCGTCCGCGCCGCCTCCGCGCGCGCCGACGGTCTTTCCCGCTTCGTGCACGTCAGCTCATCGAGCGTCTACCCCAACGACTCCCAGACCATTGCGCCCGCCTACAATCCGATGGACGAGCAGCACCCGCAGCGCCCCATCGGCATCTACCCCATGACGAAGATCATCGGCGAGCACACCGTCATGGCGACCGCCCGGGAGACGGGGCTGCAGGTGAGCATCATCCGCCCGTCGGGCATCTGCTCCGGCGATGCCGTCCTGAACCGCTGGACCGTCCGCTTCGTGTGTGGGATTCTCAGGGCCGGCCAGCGCAACGCCGGCAGCGCCCTCCACATGGCCAACGGCACCGAGCTGTCCAGCGAGCTCGAGCAGGCCGCCGAGTCCCCCGATCAGCAGTGCGCCATCGCCGACACGCGGGGCCGCCCGTGGGTCTACCAGCTCGTGGACGCCCGCGATGTAGCGCACGGCTGCATCTGCGCCCTCGAGCCCGACGCCGCCGTCGGTGAGGCCTTCAACATCGCCGCACCTCGCCCGATTCCTTACCCGGAGGCCGCTCGCATCGTCGCCGACGCAACGGGGTCGTCCGTCATCAACTGGGAAGTCCCCGTCCGCTGGATCTTCGACCTCGATATCACCAAGGCCAAGACCCTCATTGACTACCAACCGAAGTGGGACATTGCGGAGATGGTGGATTCCGCCATGAGCGTGCGCGCCGGGGAGCTGGAGCCGATGTGACACTCGCATCCTCTGCCGTTCGGTGCGCCGAGGCCGAATCCGGTGAGGAACGTAGTCTTCTAGATGAGAGCGAGGGCCGCTTGAGCGCCATGAGCGGCCTGCGATGATGACAGGGAGCGGAGCTTGTGGCCAGGTTCTGGTACACTACCGATGAGGGTGACGGCCTACCGCGGTACCTCGAGGCCGACAACCTCCCGCAGGCCCTTCTCACCCTCCGCCGACGCGGGACCACGGTCAAGTCTGCCGGCGAGTACCAGGCCCCGCTCCCCTTCACCGGCACCGTCAACGAGCAGTCACTCATCCCCGTCTACGAGCAGATAGCCGCCCTCCTGGAGCAGGGCACTGAGCTGACCGTCGCCCTGCATCGCACGGCCGCCGAGACCACCGACCGGCGCATCGAGCACTCCCTGGTGCTCCTGGCCGATCGGGTCGCGCAGGGATACACATTCAGCGAGGCCATGGCTCAGCAGCCCGCCATCTTCGCCCCCCTCGTCATCAGCACCGTGGCCGCGGCCGAGACCTCCGGCGACCTGACCGAGGGGCTGCGGTCGCTCGGCAGACATCAGCGCGACCTCCAGCAGCTCGGCAGCGACCTCGCCCTGCCGCTCGCATACCCCGTGTTCCTTCTCTTCGTGATAGTCGGCCTCACGGTGTTCCTGGGTGCGGCCGTCTGGCCCCGGTTCACTCGGCTCTACGTCGAGTTGGGGATGACACCGGGGGATTGGCCCGCCCTCAGCCTGCTCATGGACAGAGCCTTGGCGTGCCTCAGGATTGCCGGACCTCCGGTACTCATTCTGCTCGGGGTCCTGGCCATCTTCTACCACGTGCGGGTACAGGTTCGCGCGGGTGGGCTGCACGTAAGGCCGCTCGGGTTACCGGTGCCGCTGTTCGGGCGCCTCGCCATGTACGGTGCCCTGGCCCGCGCTGCCGGCGCCCTTCGGCTGCAGCTGGGACATGGCGCCCGGCTCGGCCCCGCGCTGCGTCTGGCCGGCGAGGCCTCCGGCAATGGGCACGTGAGTCTGGCAATGCGCCGCGCGGAGGAGACGGTGAGCCAGGGCGGCCGGCTGAGCCATGGCCTGCGGGACACGGGCCTACTGCCGGACACCTTCGTCCACTCTCTCGCCGCGGCCGAGACGAGCGGCGACTTCCTGCAAACACTCGAGCACGTGGAGACCGAGTACACGGACCGGGTGAAGAGCCTGGCGCGCCACTGGGTGATCCTCGCCGGCCCCATCGTCGTGGTGATTCTCGGCATGGTCGTCGGACTGCTGGGTGTGTCCATGTACGCTCCGCTCGTCAGGATCATAAGCCAGCTGTCCCAGAACTGAGGGGGCCGAGGATGGCCGACCTGATGGCAACAAGCCAACGCTTCTCCGCCAGACGCTTCGAGCTGCACCTGTCGCCCGATGGCGTCGCACTAACCCGCAACGGCGAGCTACTCTCCGATCCCGACTACCAGGCCGCCGACTACGACGAGGTGGCCAGCGCCCAGTTGGATCGCAAGGGCCGCCGACTCACCATTCTGTTCACCAGTGACCGTCCCGTCTGGACGATCAAGGGAATGAAGCGTCCCGAGGCCGCCTGGGCGCAGACGCTCATCAACGAGGCCGTCGAGCGCAATCGTCTCCACAAGGAGTCTTGCTTCGCGGAGCGACTCACCGGCGAGGGCCTCCGCGAGGCCGTCAATCGCTTCGCCCAGGCCGATCCGCCGCAGCCGGCCGTCCTTGGCGACCTCATCCTGGTGCAGGCCCTCCGCAACCGGGCCACCGATCTCCACGTACAGCCCGAGCCCGAGTGCGCCCTGGTTCGCTACCGCGTAGATGGGCGCCTGGCCGACGTCGCCACACTGCCTCCCGACAGAGCCGAGCGCCTCGTCTCCGCCCTCAAGGTGCGCGCCGGCATGAAGACCTACCGGCGCAACGTGGCCCAGACGGGCCGCAGCTCCATCGGCTTGGGCAAGCGCGCCGTGGACCTGCGCTTCACGTGCATGCCCACGACCCATGGTGAGAGGGTCACCGTCCGTATCTTCGACCCGGCTCGGGCGCTGCTGGACCTGGACGCACTCGGGATGGACGCGCCCCTACTCGATGCGTATCGAGGGCTCATCACCCAGCCGCACGGCTGCATCCTGTTCACCGGGCCCTCGGGGTCGGGTAAGACGACTACCATGTACGCCAGCCTGGGCTCGCTGCGAGACGCCAATCCCGAGCGGAGCTTCGCCACCGTGGAGGAGCCGGTCGAGCTGGACCTCGCCGGCGTGAGCCAGACCGAGGTTGACCGGGACGTGGGACTGGACTTCGCCGAGGGCCTGCGCAACGCGCTCCGCCAGGATCCGCAGGTGCTCATGGTCGGCGAGATCCGTGATCCCGAGACCGCCAACATCGCCATACAGGCCGGCCTCACCGGCCACCTGGTCTTCAGCACGGTCCACGCCCCCTCGGCAGCCGGCGTCTTCACCCGACTCACCCAGATCGGCGTCGAACCCTACCTGGCGGCCTCCAGCGTCACCGCCGTCGTGGCCCAGCGCCTCGTGCGCAAGGTCTGTGACGCCTGCGCCGAGGCTCACAGCCCATCATCCGCCGAGATGCAGGCCGCCGGACTCGATGCCGATCAACTCACCGAGCCGAGTATGCAGCGCGGCCGGGGCTGCGAACGGTGTGACGAGACGGGCTACCGCGACCGCACCGGCCTCTTCGCACTCGTGCCCGTCACGCCCCGGCTTCGGGAGTCCATCATGGCCTGCAGACCGCTGGCCGAGCTGGAGGAGATCGCCGCGCAGGACGCCGTGGGCAGCCTGTGGGAGGCCGGGTTGGCCAAGCTCCGGCAGGGCGTGACAACGCTCGACGAGCTCCAGGCCGTCCTCGGCCGCCGTGCGTCATGACCATGGTCGGCCGTGGCCTGTGCTGACAACCCGCAACTGAAGACTGACAACTGGCAATTCCCATGCGCTACCTCATGGCTCTGGGCAGAATCGCCTCCTACATCTGGATCGCCCTATTCCTGGTGATCGTCGTTCTCTGCTGCGCGGGCATCCTCTGCGTGGGCAGGGGCGGCGTCGCCGTGCTTCTGGCCACCATCGGCCTGCTGCAACTGGCGGCAGCCGCGTACTTCTGGCCCCGCAGACCGCTTCGCTTCGGCATCTGGTCCACCTACTATCGGTATCCCGTCCGGCCGCGCGGCGCCAGACCCGGCGCCACACTCGCCTCCGTCACGGTGTCGCTGCTGCTCATCGCCATCTGCCTCACGATGCTCCTCCGGGCCTATGTCCACGGCAGCCGGGCCCAGCGCATCCAGGCCCGACGCACCACCGCACTCGCCGTCGCCCAGGAGCAGATCGAGACGTTGCGCGCGTACGGCTACGCCGCTCTTCCGGGCCTCGGTCGGCGCAGTATCTCTGTCCCGGCGCACGAGGCCCTACGCGGCAGCATGCGCATACGGGCCGGCCCGGTGGCGGGGAGCCGGGAAGTCAAGGTCACCGTGCACTGGCCGCGGGATGACCGCATACCTCAGGGCCGGGTGACCCTGAGCACCGTCATGTCGGCACAGGGAGTGGGCGGGTGACGCGCGGGAACACTCTCATTGAGATGGTCGTCTCCCTCGCCATCCTTGCGGCGGCCGTGTCCGTGTCGCTCCGGCTGCTGTTTACCATGGACCGGGTCGTCGGCTCCGAGGAGCAGCACCTCACACGCACCGCCGGGCGAGCCCAGTTGCTGGCCGACCTCGGTGCCGATGTCCGCGCGGCTCGCGGCGTCGCGGCGACGGGCGCCACACTCCGTCTGCAGGGCTCCGCCCAGGTGCGCTACTACTGGGACGCCCGGGAGCAGGCCACCATCCGCCGGGCGAGCACGCCCGAGCGAGAGACCACAATCTATCCCGGCGCCCGCGCCACCTTCCGCCCAGCCGGCACGATGGTGCGCGTCCGCCTCCGGAGCGCCGACGCCGACGTGCGCACCGCCTACTACTTGAGGAACCAATGACCCGCGCCATCGCGACAATTCGCACACGTATGCGCCGCCGGCGGGGCCTCATGGCCCTCTCCCTCGCGCTCTCCCTCATGCTGATCGTCTTCGTTGCCCTGCAGGCCTTCACGCTCCTGGTGGCGGCCGGCAGCCTGCGCGTCGAGAACGCCTGGGCCTCCACGCAGGCCCTCTACGCCGCCGAAGCGGCCACCGACATCGCCCTGCAAGGCGACGCATCGCGTCCCATCGCCGGCCAATGCGGCCGCGCCCGTTACGCCGCCATCGCCCGGGACGGCCGAGTCATCGCCATGGGCCAGGTGCAGCGCGCCGCCGGCGCCCCGATCCGCCGCGCCCTTGAGGCCGAGCGCGCCGACGGCGGCGGCATCGTCCGCGGCACCTGGCGCCCCGTCCCGCCCGCCCGGTGCACCCGACTCATCGCTCTCTTACAGCAGGCAGAGGAGCGTGCCCAGCCATGAGACGGCGTGGCTTCACCTTCATCGAGCTCCTGACCGTCTGGGCCATCATCATGGTCCTGGCTGCCATCCTCTTCCCCGTCTTCGCCAAGGCGCGGGCCAAGGCGCGCCAGGTCAATTGCCTCCGCAACCAGCTCAACATCGGCATCGCCCTCAAGGCATACGCCGCCGACCGCTATGGCCACTTCCCGCCTGCCACCAATGACCTCTCGCCCCTCGTGCCCAATTGTCTCCCCGATTCCGCTGCCTTCCTCTGTCCCGACGTGCCGCGCGAGCCGACGCCAGAGCCTGCCCCTGTATATGAGACAGACTTCGTGTACCAGGGCGGCCTCTGCGACGACGACAAACCCAACACTATGATCCTCGCCGACGACGACGGCCTGCGCCACAACGGCGGCGCCAACTACCTCTTCCTCGATGGCCATGCCAAGTGGCTGAAAGACCCATGGAAGGCCCGCACCGTCATCGAGGGTGCAGACGAGATCCTCGGGCTCCAGAAGCCGAGACCGGACTATCTGGAGGATGTGAGCGATGACGCGCCGCGGCTTTAGCATGGTGGAGATGGTCGGCGTGATCGCGGTCATCGCGATCCTCGCGGCCATCCTCTTCCCGGCATTCGCCAAGTGCCGCGAGCAGGCCCGGGCCAATTCCTGCCGCACGAATCTGCTCAACATCGGCATGGCGCTGCGGCTCTACTCGGCCGATCACAACGGCTGGTACCCACCGACAGACGATGACCTGCTCCCTCTGCTGCCGCGCTGCCTGGCCGACGAGGGTGTCTTCGGGTGCCCCAGCTACTCAGAGCAGGTCCCCATCCTCGTTGCCCCCGATGGCAACGGTGCCGAGGAGACGCTGATCCACCTGTCCTACTACTACCGCGCCGGGCGTAAACACAATCAGTCCCCGCGGGCGCCGGTGGTGGCCGAATACAAGGCGTCGCACAACGACCGCGCCCACGTCCTCTTCTCCGACGGGGATATCGCCTCGCTCCCCGAGGCCGCCTGGCGAGGCTTTGGCTTCCGGCCGATCGACGAGCCCGTGGAGGGCGCACCGGCGCCCATTGACGAGGCCGAGGAGGAACAGGAGGACTGAGATGCCCCACCGGCGCGAGCCCGGGGGCTGCATGGGCGACAGGAGAACG
>JASFTE010000052.1:0-13212 GCA_050114035.1 Armatimonadota bacterium
AGGCCCTCGCCGCGCCCGAAGCCGAGCAGCAGGCGACCGTGGCGAACTAGGGCCCTCCCGCCTCCGCCTCCCAAGAAAACCCGTGACAAGACCCCTCTGAGTTGACTGGGCCAAAGTGCCCCGAATCGCCTCAGTTTACGGCGCAATGCCCGTCAAAAAACCGCCGCACAGCCCGTACAAGCACTATTATCGCCTTTTCTATGACACCCCCCTTTAGTTGACCATATATAATGGAGGGGGACGAAAATCGGACACTTCCAGATCGCCCCCTGTAGCGGCGCAGCATCCCGGCCCCGGCACTCTTTTTCCGCCTTGCCTCCCACCACGCGGCGCCACTTCCCATCCCGCGAGCCTCCGCGCCACGAGACGATGCAGAGGATGCAGAGGATGCACACTCACGCCCAATCGTACGCCATCCTGAACGTTCGGGCATAGTGCAGGCTACCAGAACTCCGCCAGAGACACGACCTCTCCTCGCTGCGCCGCCGCGTTGGCCGCCAGCGACACGGCGCACGAGCGCATCGCGTCCTCCACGGGGGAGCGGATTCCGCTCGCGTCGCCCGACTCGATGGCCTCGACGAACGTCCGATTCAGCTCCAGCGTCGCATCGCCCTCGGGCTCGAAGCTCTCCTCACCGTTGGGCGTGTGCACGCGCATCGACCCGCCCGGGTCGATGCGCACGAGCAGCTCGTCGGCGATGATCGCCAGCCCCGTGCCGCCGGGTATGCCGGGGAAGAGCGCATACGTGCTGTGCACGCTGCCGACGGCGCCGCCCTCGAACGCCAGCGTCGCCGAATACGCATCCCAGTTGTTGAACCCCGCCGCGTCCCGCCGCGTCACGTTCGTGTAAGCCGCGCTGACCGACTCTACCTCGCCCGCGAAGAGCCGGCACAGATCGATCAGGTGCGTGCACTGATCCACCATCTGCCCGCCGGCCAGGTCTTTGTCCTGGATCCACTCCACCAGCGGCACGGTCCAGTAGTAATGCGCGGCGACGGCGGCGACGGGCCGCCCGTCCAGCAGTTGCCGCGCACCTTCCACGGTGGACAGATGCCGAAGCTGGTAGCTCACTGAGCCGACGACGCCGTTCTCCTCGACCGCCGCGGCCATCGCCCGCATGTCCTCCACGCTCAGCGCCAGCGGCTTCTCCACCAGAACGTGCGCCCCGCGCTCGGCGGCGGCGACGAGCTGCTCCCGGTGGGCCAGCGGCGGCGTGGTGATGACGACGGCGTCGAGCTCCGTCCGGCTCAGCATCTCCCGGAAGTCGCCGTGCACGCGCCCGCCGAACTCATCGGCCCGTTCGCGCGCCCGCCCCTCCTGCGCATCGCAGACGGCGACGATCGCCGCTTCCTGGATCTGCTGCAGCGCTTCCAGGTGATCGCCCGCGCGCCTCCCTGCGCCAATGACGCCGATGCGTATGCTCACGGGATCAGACTCCTGACTCATCTTGCCGAAGCATCGTCTGGAGCTTCTGCTTCGCCCTCTGCCGATGCTCTCCGAACGGCCCGAGACGCAGCCCGTCGAGGCGCTCGCGGATGAGCCCCTTCCGCCCTCCGGCCTCCCGCGGCTCTATCTTGCCCAGCGACTCCGCCGCGGCCACGCCCGCCAGGCGCCCCTCGTCCATGGCCGTGTTTACTTCCTCCACGCCCGCGACGTCGCCTGCGATATAGACGCCCGGCGCGGACGTCTGCATGTTCTCATCGTGCAGCGGCACGTGGCCGCCGAGCTCGGGCAGGTACGCCATGCGACACTCGGCCATGTGCGCCAGCTCCGCCAGCGGCGACAGACCCACGGCGATACAGACACAGTCCACGTCGAACGCCAATCGCTCGCCCTCTGTGTTACCGACGGGCTCGACTATGGCGCGCTCCACCCTCCCGTTGCCGCTCGCCTCGGCGATGGTGTGCCGCAGCAGGATGGGCACTTCCGTGCGCGCGAGCTTCGCCGCGTGGATCATGTACCCCGTGACCCGGTCGGTGGCCTCCACCACGGCCACAACCTCCGCGCCGGCCTGCCGGAGCTGGAAGCCGACGATGAGGCCGACGTTCCCGGCGCCGACGATGAGCACCCGCCTCCCCGGCAGCACCCGATGCACGTTCATGAGCGTCTGCGCCGCCCCGGCCCCCATCACGCCCGGCAGCGTCCAGCCGGAGAACGCGAGCGGATTCTCACTCGCCCCGGTGGCGATGATGATGCGCTCCGCCTGCAGCTCGTCAACGCCCGTCTGCGTGGCGATGCCGATGAGGCGCTCGGGGAAGATGCCGTATGCCACGGTGGAGAGCAGCACGCGCACGCCCAGCTCCCGACACTCGCCGAGCAGGCACTCCCCGATGTCGTACCCCCGCGCGCCGGCCATGTGCGCCTCGCTGCCGAAGAACTTGTGGATCTGCTTGAAGAGCTGCCCCCCGGCCCGGGCGTGCTCGTCAATCAGCGTGACCTGCACTCCGGCCCGCGCCGCGTCGATGGCCGCCGACAGCCCGGCGCATCCCCCGCCGATGATGGCCAGCTCGGTGTGCTGCATCAGTCCCCGGCCCCCGGCACTCCCGTCTCCACCCGCATCCCCTCTCTGACGGGGGTGATGCACGCCCGCACGTTCGGCCGCCCGTCCACCGTGAGGATGCAATCGGTGCACTGGCCCCGGGCGCAGAATAGGCCCCGGGGATCCCGCCGCTTCTCCGTCAGACGGCACACGCGGATGTCGGCCGCCAGCATCGCCACGGCCACCGGCTCGCCCTCGAACGCCTCGATGGCCCGGCCGTCCACCGTGATACAGACGCGCCTGCCGGGCTCGAGACGGCCGAGGATAGGGTGGTCAGTGATGCGCATGGGTAGACTTCGCCGGGAGCCTATTCGGGGCAGTGGGTGGCCCGCCAACGGCGGGCTGCGGCCCATCGGCCGGTGACTGACCACTGAGAACTGACGACTGAGAACTGCCTTCTCTACGCTATCCCCAGCTCCTGGTCGCGCCGGTCCTGCTGCGCCCGGGCCATCCGCCACGTATCCGCGATCCCGTACGCGTAGCAGCCCAGGACGAGCAGGCAGGCGGCAAGGAGCAGGATTTTGGTGAAGGCCGAGTACCCGACGAAGTGCGTGACGGCTCCCCGCCATCCCCCCTGGGCCCCGGCCATCTGCCCCACCAGGGCAGACAATGGCTCCAGCAGCACCTTGTTCACGATGAAGTACAGGAGCGCCAACGCCAGCACCAACAGCGCGACGCCCTTGAAGTACGCTCCCAGGCACAGTTGACCCAGCCCCGGCAGCAGGATGCTGCTCAGCAGGGCGACCTGTGTCCGGTCCTTGCGCTGCTCCCGCTTGGTCGGGTCCTCGACCAGCTCGCGCTGGCGGTCCAGGAGTCGCTGCTGCTCCCCCACATACAGGCTCAGCTCGGCGATCTTGCGCTCCGCCGCGATGCGGTCCGGGTGCGCCTCGAACACGGCGCGATACTCGGCTATCGCTGCCTGCCGCTTGCCCTGCTGCGCGAGTATGTCCCCGATCAGCTCGCGCACATCCGGGTGCTCCGGCGCCAGCGCGAGGGCCTCCTGGCAGGCGGAGAGGGCGTCAGCAAACTGCCCCCGCATGACGTGGATGTTGGCGGCGCGCACGAGGGTATCGATCTTGTGGGCCGCCACCTCCGCGTCGAGGCTGCGGTCCACGTCGGGAGTGTGCTCTGAGTCGTTCACGCCGATGCAGCCTCCCGCGGGCTCCCGTCTTCGACGGTCTCCTCAGGCACGGGCACGGTGCGGGCATCCCGCCACAGGCGCTCGAGGTCGTAGTACTCCCGCGTCTCCTGCCCGAACACGTGCACTACCACATCGCCGTAGTCCAGCACGATCCATTTGGCGTCGCGCGCGCCCTCCCGGTGGTGCCGGCCCATGTGAGCCTGCCCGGCCGCCTCCTCGATGGCGTCCGTGATGGCGCGCGTGTGCACCGCGGATCTGCCGCTGCAGATCACAAAGTAGTCACAGATAGGTGTGAGCTCGCGCAGGTCGAGTATGACGGGGCGCTCCGCCTGCCGTGCCGCCGCCGCACTCGCGATCAGCAGCGCCCTCGCCTCTACGTCATCATCCAAGTTCCGCGTCCTCCCAGCGTGGAATCGTCCGCCTCTCGCACCTACGGCGCCCCATCGCCGGCGTCCTCGGCGGCATCGCCCTCCGACTCCGCTACTGTTGGCACCAGCGGCTCGTAATCCTCCCCCAGGATCACGCGGAGCGGCGCGTTGCGCTCATAGTACTCTAACACATCGGTCTCCGCCACCGGCTCGCCGCAGCCCAGGATCTTCGTCACCCACTCGGCCGTGTGCAACGCGCCCCGCTTGTACCGCACCTCGGTGGCCCTGTGCCCGAAGGACTCCCAGTTCTCCGTCAGCGTCACGGTGAAGTGCTTGTCGGACAGACGGTCGGCGGCGTCGCCCGCCACGCCTTCTACTCCGGAGCCGTTGCGCACTTCCGCCCTGCACGGCGCGGGCGGTTCGCTGTCCAAGTGATCGGCAAGATCGGCCAGCAGCGCATTGCATTGCCTCGCCAGCAGGCGCGACCGGTAGAACGACTCATCGCCGTCGTCCTCCACCGGCACCGTCGCGCCCCGGACCGCTGCCGGCCCCATCTCGCGCAGGAGATTCACGAGCGCGGACAGCTCCGTCACCGACAGGTCCGTATCCACGACGGTGGCGAGTCGCGGCACAAGACGCAGCAGGCGCGGGATGTTCCTCGCCGTGAGCTTCTGTTCCATCAGGGCGTGCATGAAGTGCTGCTGTCGCTTGATGCGCTGGTAGTCGCTGTCGTTGCGGTACCGCACGTACCCCATCGCCTGCTCGCCGCTCAGGTGCTGCAGCCCCGGGCTGAGATGGATGTGCAAGTTGCCCCGGCGATCATCGTACTGCATGCGCTTCTCGACATCGATGTCCACCCCGCCGAGCCTGTCCACGATGTCCTTGAACCCGGCGAAGTCGAGCCGCGCGTAGCGATCGACCCGCACGGTCAGCAACTGCTCCACAGTCTCCTGGCTGAGCTGCACGCCGCCGCGGTTGTACGCATGGCAGATCTTGTCGTGGCCGTGGCCGGGGATCGGGACCCACATGTCGCGGGGGAATGACAGCACGGCGCCCTGCTTCGTCGTCGGGTTCAGCGTGGCGAGCATCAGCGTGTCCGAGCGACCCGTGTCCTCCTTCCGCTCATCCACGCCCAGAATGAGCATCCGGATGCGTGTGCGCCCCCGCCATGGGTGGACGAGCGATCTCGGCGGGTCCCCCGACGTCTGGCCCCGGACCGCGACGCCCACGTGTATCGGGTGCACAATGTCATACAGGCCCACGCCCCCGAGCACGATGACGAGGACCGCCAACACGTAGATGACGTAGTCGGTTGTGGTGCGATCGTGTCGCCTTACCATGGCGTCTGTATAGAGGGCCGGGCCGCTCACTGGTCGCGTGATCCTGCTCACGCGTCCGGCCCCCCACCAGTGATTCCGTACAGCCCCCGCTCCCGGATGTGGGCCGCAACGGCGTCCGGGACCAGATACCGCAGCGGCCGTCCCGCCGCCGCCCGCGCCCGCAGCTCCGTGGACGAGATGTGCAGCCCCGGTATCTCGAGCCGGTCAACCTGCTCCGCATACCCCGCCGGCAGCGCCCGGTCCACGTCCTCCCATGACGTCCCCGGACGGCTCACGACCACTACGCGGCACTCCTGCAGCAGCCGCTCCGGCTCCGCCCAGTTCGCCAGCTCCTCCACCGCATCCGTGCCGAGAATCACCCGCAGCGCGCACTCGGGCCGCGCCGCCTTCAGCGATGCCACCGTATCGACCGTGTAGGAGGGCCCCGGACGGTCGATCTCGATTCGTGTGACCTCGAAGAACGGGTTCCCGCTGATCGCCAGGCGCGCCATCTCGTAGCGATCCTCAGCGCCGGCCACGGGCGCCTTCGGCCTATGGTAGGGCTGTCCGCAGGGGATGAAGAGAATGGAGTCGAGCCCGAAGGCGTGCCGTGTTTGCTCGGCCGCTACGAGGTGCCCATAATGGATCGGATCGAAAGTGCCGCCCAGAATGCCGAGGGTGCTCTGGCCCTCGTGAGCTTCCGCTGACACGCGGAAATTGTAGCATAGCGGAATGCAAAACGCAAGGAGCGCCTGGCGCCGGGTGATGGTGTGGCACCGTGGACCGGCCGACGCGCACGGTGGCCGAAAGCGGAGGGTTGCGCCGTCGGCTGCGGGCCACTGCTTGACACCCCAATTGCCGATGACTATACTCTCGCTGAAAGCCACGTCGGCGTGGTTCGTGGCGGGGCCAAAGCACGTCAACGGCCGCCCAGACATAAGGGGCGATAAGCGATGGGCGCAGTCCACTGCAACAAATGCGGATACCCGAACCCGGCAGCCAGAGGCGCGTGTATGATGTGCTACGCGCCTCTGCGCGAGCCTGGGGCCGAGAACCTCTGCGCGGCATGCAATGCCGACAACCCGGCCGACGCCATCTACTGCGCCGCCTGCGGCACGGGCCTTGGCGCCGGAGTGGCGGCAGTCGCGGCTCAGCCTGCCCCACCGGAAGCCGCGGCTCCGCCTGAGCCTGCGGCCGCCGAGCCCCCCGTGCCCGAGGCACCGCCGGAGGCCGGAGCGATAGCGCCGGCGGGACCGGCGGAGGCGGCGCCCGCGCCGGAGCCCACTGCGCCGACTCCTCTGGCCGAGGTGGGGCCACCGCCCGCCCCCGGGGCGCCCGCCCCACCGGCGGCACCGGCGGCCGAGCCGACCCCGCCGGAACCAGTGACACTGCCGCCCCCGGCCCCCGGGGCGCCGGAAGCCGCGCCTGCTGAGGGAGCGGCCCCCGGTGCGCCTGCGCCGCCGCCACCGGCGGCAGTCGGCCCACCGACGGGTGCGGCACCCGATGCGCCCGCACCACCGCCCGCTCCCGGCGCTCCGACTCCTGCGCCGCCAGCGCCCGAGGCGGAACCGGCGGCGCCGAGCTTCGATCTGGGACTGCCACCGGAGCCGGCGGCAGAGCAAGAAGACGACACCGCACTCCCGCCGCCGGCCGAGGGCGTCATTGACCTCGATGCGGAGCCCACCGAGGGCGAGGAGAAGACCAAAGAGAAGGGCGCCGACGACTGGACGCTCGATGTGGACGACAGCCCGCAATGAGTCCGGCGCAGGCCTTTGCCACGCCAACATCGACTGACATTCGTGCGAACCTCGAGGCCATACGCGAGCGTATCGCGCGCGCCGCCGAGCGTGCCGGGCGCAATCCCGACGATGTGACCCTGGTGGGCGCCAGCAAGAAGGTGCCCGTGGAGCGGATCGAGCTGGCCCTGGAGGCCGGGCTCCGGCACATCGGTGAGAACTTCGTCCAGGAGGCCACGCCGAAGCACGACATCATCGGCGCCCGGGCCACGTGGCACTTCATCGGGCACCTGCAGCGCAACAAGGTCAAGTACGTGTTGCCGCGCTTCGACGTGATCGAATCCGTCGATAGCAGGCGGCTGGCCCGGGAGATCAGCAAGCGCGCCACGCAGGCCCAGCGGCAGATGCGCGTGCTGATGCAGGTGAATGTGGGGGACGAGACGACGAAGTTCGGGGTCGCCCCCGAGCAGTCTCACGAGCTCGCGGCGACGATGGCCGGCCTCGAGGGGCTGGCGCTTTCGGGCCTGATGGCCATGCCGCCCATGGAGGCGGACCCGGAGGATTCGCGGCGCTACTTTGTGGCGCTGCGGGAGCTGCGGGACGCCATCGAGGGCAGCCATCCGGGAATGAAGCTCCCGCATCTCTCCATGGGGATGACGCACGACTTCGAGGTCGCAGTGCAGGAGGGTGCAACCATCGTTCGGGTCGGGACCGGCATCTTCGGCCCCCGCCCGACGCCGTAGACAGCCAACGCAGCAGACGGCCTGGCAGTCGCAGCAACAGTTGTGCTCACACAACGTCACATCCATCACAGCAAGGGAGGCAGCACTGCCATGGCAGGCATCCTCTACAAGGCGGCAGCAGCGCTGGGCATCGTGGACGACGAGTTGTACGAGGAGGAGCTGGATCCGGAGGAATTCGAGGACGACGAGCTGCCAGCTGCACCGGCAGGCCACCGGGGGCCGCGACTGGCCGATACACAGCCCATGGCCACGAGCATCGTCCGGGCGGAGCCCGCGAGCCTCGACGAGGCGTCGCTCATTGCAGACAAGATCAAAGAGCAGGTCCCGGTGGCTCTCAACCTCGAGGAACTGGACGATGCCCTCGCGCGGCGCATCGTGGACTTCCTCAGCGGCGTCACGTACGGCCTCGACGGCTCCATGAAGAAAGTGGGACGGGCCGTCTTCCTGTGTGCCCCATCGCACATGCCCATCCGGGAGATGCAGGCCAGAACGGCGTACGCCGCGCTCGAAGCCCTCGGCGGCGGAGGGGGAGCGTCGGGGCTGTTTAGCTGAGACGTTCCGCGCGGAGACGCGCCGAGCATCGCCGCCGAGAGCGGGCGGGCATACGAGCCCGCCCCGCCGGCGTGTCCGCATTCCACCTTAGTGGCGGAGGACGACGGATGGCCCCCATGAAGGAGCTTGGGATCGTTGGCGCCGGGGTGATGGGTGCCGGACTGGCCCGCAGCCTCATTCACGGCGGGAAGCTGCCCGCCTCGGACATCATACTCAGCGACGTGCGGGAGGACGCACTCGCCGCGCTCGCCGATGAGCTCAACGTGGCCGTCACCGGCGATAGCACCGACGCCGTCGCCGGCGCCCGGATCGTGGTCCTCGCCGTCAAGCCACAGCAGCTCGAGGCGGTGCTCCACGAGATAGGCAGGAGCGTGTCACCGCAGCAGGTCCTGGTCTCCATCGCGGCCGGAGTGCCCACGGCCACGATCAGGGAGCATGTGGCCGACGACGTGCCGGTGCTCCGGGTGATGCCGAACATCTGCTGCACCGTGGGCCAGGGGGCCTTCGCGTACTGTGCGCCGCCTCCGGCGACGGCCGAGCACGCGGCGCAGCTCGAGGACCTGCTGGGCGCCATCGGCAAGGTTGTGCCGGTGCAAGAGCCGCTCATGGACGCCGTCACGGGGCTGTCGGGCAGTGGCCCGGCCTTCGCGGCGCTGTTCATCGAGGCGCTGGCCGACGGGGGCGTGGCCGCTGGCCTACCCCGGCAGAAGGCGCGAACGCTGGCGGCGCAGACTGTCCTCGGCGCGGCAGCGATGGTGCTGGAGACGGAGATTCATCCGTCGGCGCTCAAGGACATCGTGTGCTCGCCGGGCGGGACCACGATCGCCGGCGTGCGGGCACTGCGCAAGGGCGACATGCAAAGCGCCGTGATGGAGGCCGTGCTGGCCGCCACAGAGGGCTCGGCGGAGCTGGGCCGCTAGGCCGCGGCGGCACATGGCGCCCACGGGCCGAGTCGTCCATTGGCGGCCGCAGCACATTCCCAGCCGGGGAGCAGGTCAAGCGTGGTCGGGTATCAGGTCCTCCAGGTGGTCCGCCTCATCCTGTATGCCTTCTACATCGTGCTGTTCGTCCGCGTCATCGCCTCCTGGACGCGAGTCTCTCCCTACGATCGCACGTGGGGGCCCATCGTCAGCCTCGCCGCGCGCATCACTGACCCGCTTCTGGAGCCCATCCGCCGCGCACTCGACCGGTACCAGCGCGGGGCGGGCATCGACTTCTCGCCCCTCGTCCTGTGGATGGTGCTTGAGCTCGCCTTCATGCTCATCAAGAACATGCTCGTCGGGTCCGCGGCCGGGTAGTGAGTCACACCGGACTATGGCAACGACACCGCCACCAGGTCTGCCACAGTCGCCGGGGGGCGCGTGGCATGTTGCCCCGGCCCCACGGCCGCCGTCCCTCTTTGCCGGCTCCCCACTGCGTCTCGTCGGCATCCTGGTCATGGCCCAGGTGCTGCTTATCGCGCTCATCGTGCAGCAGTTCATGCCGATGCCCGCGGAGAGCACGGAGACACTGGAGGACAGGACGGAGCAGGTCGAACGGGATATCCGAGCCGTCTTTGGCAAGCTGCAGGAGGGGGCGATCGGCCCCGGCGCCGTCTTGAGCGAGCTGCGGAGGGCCGGAGTGCCTCGTGCCTTTCTCGCCATCGGAGCGCTGCAGGCTATGGCGATGTGTGCCGGTGTTGCAGGCCTGCTGCTGCTCGCCGGGCTCCACGCCTTCGGCATCCGCCTCAGGCCCCGAGGTAACTGGGCCCCCGGCACGCCGTGGCTGCCGCTCGATGCCGTTGAGATCGTGCTGTTCTTCGGCTGCTGTCAGATGATCCTGGGCGCCATTCTGGCCCTGATCCTGGGCGGGGCCTCCGGTGCCGCCACCGTGGTTATGAGCCCGCTGGGCCTGTCGGCCATCTACCTCGCGGCCGCCCTCGCGACGATTGCGCTGTTGACGCGACGGACGGCCGGAGGGCTCTCCCGCCTGTGGAGGGCCGTCCGCGCGAGGGTGGCGCCCGTCGCCCTGCGCCTGCTGCAGGGAGCCGGTGGATACGCCGTCGCGCTCCCGCTCATCGTCGCGTCAAGGTACCTCAACCCCTTCGGCGGCGACGGGCCGTCCTCGAACCCGGTCATCTCCATGCTCATGGGCCGACAGAGCACGATCGCGTGGATCGTCTTCCTCGTCGTCATCGGCCTCTGCGCCCCCGTGTTCGAGGAGCTCGTCTTCCGCGCCTGCCTCTATCCGGCATTCCGGCGCCGCTGGGGGGTCGGCGTCGCCATCGTCACCAACGGCCTCCTGTTCGGGGCCATCCACGGCCAACTGCCCGAGTTCGTCCCTCTGGCCGTGCTCGGCATCGTGTTCGCGGTGCTGTACGAGATGACCGGATCGCTCCTGCCGTGCATCGTTGCCCACGCGGCCGTGAACAGCATCACGCTCGTGCAGCTCATGGTGCTCGGCGGATAATTGGGGACACCTGCCATGCCCGCGGACACGGGCTGCCGGATCAAAGTGCGCGTGCAGCCCCGGGCGAAGCGGACCGAGGTCGTCGGGATGCGCGGGGACGTGCTCGTGGTGCGGGTAACGGCCGCGCCGCGAAAGGGAGCCGCCAACAAGGCGCTGCGCCGCTTCCTGGCCAAGGCCCTCGGCCTCCGCGGGAGCGACGTGAGCATTGTGTCCGGAGAGAAGTCGCGCCAGAAGACCATCAGTTTCGCCTCGCTGAGTGAGAGCGACGTTCGCGACAGACTGGGGATAACGTGATGGGCCGGGCCGTGCGCCTTGCAGCCTTCTCGTCTCTCTCTGTGCTCTGTGCCCTCTGCGGCCTCGCCGCCGAGTACGAGCGCCCGGCGGCAGCGTATCCCCCCGATTGGACCCCGGCCGACCTCGCGGATGCCCGGGAGCGTGCGGTGGGGACCTCGGTGGAGGTGTACGTCAGCGTCGGCGGAGTCGAGGTGAGCGCGCCGAGGGAGTTTCGGTGCCGCGTGGGGCATCGCGAGGAACTGCCCCTCGTGCTCTCCAGGCGCGGCTCCATGGCCAAGCGCATCGTGATCACCGGCGCCGGCCCGCGCGGGGTCAGCCTGGACCCGACCGACGTGAAGATGGGCACCCGGAAGCTCGCCGGTCGCGTCACGCCGGCCGTGCAGACGCTCCTTCTGCGCGATACGTACCTCATGATCACGGTGGAGGTGGCCGAAGAGACAGCCAGCATGCCCGTGAAGCTGCTGGCCGAGCCGACGTGGCCGGTCTTCGGCGCCCATCTGCCGGACGCCGACCGCTGCGCCGGGGCGAGCCGGGACGCACGGCGCGCTCTGCAGGGCGCGGCCGACATGCCCGCGCAATCCCTCGAGCCGGCTCGGGGCGCGGAGAGCGCCGATCGGGCATCGCTCGATGCTCTGCTTGCGGCGACGCGCTCGCGCCCGCCGCTGCTCCTCCCACTGGCCGACTGGGTGGCGCCGGAAACTCAGGCGATACGCGACGCCGTGGAGCGGCGGCGCGGCGACGTCCACGCCTTCTCCGTTGGGAGCCTGCCGGCCCTTGCGGGCGACACCCAAGACGCGGCCGCGGCGGGCCGGGCCGTGCTCCAGGTGGCAGCGGGGCTCTCGCGGGCGGCCACGGAGCTTGACCTGGCGGCGGAGATTCTCTCGCCCACGTTCCCGCGCACGGCGGCTGACGAGGGCACGTTCGAGGGCAGACTCCTGCGGTGGCTGCTCGGGAACGGAATCGGCGAGCACGTCAGCAGTGTGAGCTTCGACCTCGGTGCGGCCCCCGTCCCGGGCGTGGGCGAGCCGGAGAGCTGGCGCGAGCTCGATCGGTCGGCCGACATCAGTGCGCTGTCGCGTCTGGTCGCCGACGCGCCGGGCGAGCCGGGCATCTGGTGCGGCGCCTACGGGGTCGTCGCGGGTGGCGAGCCGGTGCCCGCCGCGCTCGCGGCCGTCCGCCGGCAGGTGGCCCTCGCCTTCCAGGGCGTCCGGGGCGCCGCGTACTCTCCGCTGGCATTCCCGGGTCTGCGCCCCGCCGGCCCTGACGAGCCGGTGCCGCTCTGCACCGCGTCGGAGGGCGGGCAGCCGGCCATCGCGGCCGCCCTCGGCGAGGCGCTCACCGAACTGGCAGGCGTCAGACCGGTGCATGGAGCAGATGACTCACCCCCGTGCAGCACCCGTCTCGGGTCCGAGATCACCTTCCTGCCCTTCCTGCGGGGCAGCGAGGGCATCGTATGGGTGTGGAGCAACGCGGCGGCGCCCAGCAGGCTGCGGCTGATCCTGCGCCAGGAGCCCCTCGGCAGGCGGGAGCTGACCCTCCGGCCGAAGCAGCCCTTCATCCAGCGCGACGCCGATCCCCTGTTCGTGGCCCAGCGCCGCCCCAGGGACCGCTCCCACTACGTCGAGTTCACCCTCGCGCCGCTGGAGATCAAGGCCTTCACCTTCCCCATCTTCCCGCCCCTCCCCGCGTGGCTGGCGACCGTTGCCGCCCGCTGACAGTGTGGCGCCGCCGCGACCGGGAATGTAACCGCCCCGCCCGCGGCGAACCCCCTCGGCACGCCAATGGCAATCCTCTTCCGCCTCATCCGACTCCTTCGCCCCTACTGGCCCGTGGCGGCCGGGGCATTGCTGTGCACCCTGGCCGGCACCGCCGTGGGGCTCATCCCACCCAAGCTCATCAAGCTCATCATCGACAGCGGCATTGGTGAGGGCCGGCGGGGGATGATCGCTCCCCTCGCCGGGGGCATCGTGGCCGTGTCGGCCGTGCGCGGCATTCTGCTCTGGGCCCAGATCTACCTCATGGAGGCCGGGGCCCAGGGCGTCCTCTACGACCTGCGCAGTGGACTCTACGCC
>JASFTE010000053.1:0-12967 GCA_050114035.1 Armatimonadota bacterium
GTGGGTCATCGCGTATGACCCGTTGACGGGACGCGAGTACTGGCGGGTCAATTGCGTGGACGGCGACTCGGCCCCGTCGCCGATCTATGCCAACGGGCACATCTACGTGGCCAACATCTACGCCTCCCTGGTGGCGATCAGGCCGGGCGGCGAGGGCGATGTCACGGACACCCACGTGAGCTGGTCGGCGGAGGGGAGCCTGCCGGATATCTGCAGCCCGCTCAGCGACGGCGAGCTCGTGTTCGTCCTGTCCACCAACGGCATCTTCAGTTGCTACGATGCGGAGGACGGGGCCCTCCTGTGGAGCGAGAAGCTGGGCCGGCGCTTCCGCTCGTCGCCGTCGCTGGTGGGGAAACGGGTCTACCTCCTGAGCGAGACGGGGGAGTCCATCGTGGCGGCCGCGGCCCGTGGGTACCGGCAATTGGCGACGGGCCAGCTCGGCGAGGCGGCATACTCCAGCCCTGCCTTCGCCGCGGGGCGCATGTACATCCGGGGGGAGCGGCACCTGTACTGCATGGGGCAGGAGTGAGGGCGGCAAGCCCGTTGCCTTCGCCTATCGCGGCTTGCCGATGAGCCGGACCGGCGTTGGCTCTTGCGGGAGCGAGGCGAAGGGCCCGGCGAGGGCCGTGTCTCCCTGCCGCGCTCGGCCGAGCAAGTCATGGGTGATGGCATCGAGGCGGGGTAGGGAGGGGAGCTGGTCGGCCGGCTGCAGCAGCAGATCGAGGGAGTCGGGGTCGAGGTCGAGTTTGAGCTCTGCCACGACGCTGTGCTCGTCCCAGCCGGTGGATTGCTGCCAGTCCCGGAGGCCGAACGCCCCGCGGCCCGGGACGAAGACGTTGTGGTCCGAGCGGTTGTCGGGATCTGAGATCGCCAGCATCGAGCGGGCATCCATGATGATGTTCCCGGTGATGGTGTTGCGCCGGGCCGTCGTCAGGCGCCCCCGCACCTTGCGTCCCCTGCAGATCCGCATACGGATGCCGGCGTCGCCGCAGTGAGCGACCAGGTTGTGGGCGATGATGAGCTCGTCGCAGTCGTGCTGGTAGATACCGTTGCCCCGCGACCCGACCACGATGTTGTGGTCCACGAGGTTCGGCTCCTGGGAGGCCTCCATGAAGATGCCCCCGTTGGGGCTGTCGGCGTTCAGGATCACGTTCCGCGTGCAGCGGGAGTTCGCGTTGGTGTAGTCCATCCAGATGCCGGGCGCCCCGGTGGTGTCGGTGATGAGGTTGCGCCGGATGAGGGTGGATGTGGTGCAGTGGACCTTGATGCCGCCGGTCTCATAGATGCGCAGAATGTCGTGCCAGCCGCAGCGCCGGATGACGTTGTCCTCGATGAGCGTGCGCTCGATCTGCTTCCCCTCGAGGCCGCCGATGCCGCAATCGGTGATGGTGTTGCGGCGCACGATGTGCTGCCCGCCCTCTGCCAGCCTCGGGCCGCCCGTGTCGAACTGATCGCCGATGTCGATGCCGATGGCGTTGACCTGCTGGACGGTGCAGTCCTCAATGATCCAGTGGTGGCCGCGCTGGGTCGAGAGCGCGCCCTGCTGCGGCCGCGGGAAGCAGTTGCCGGAGTGCTCGAGGGTGATACCTTTCACCCGGATGTAGCCGAGGCCGTACTCGTCCGGGGCGAAGAGGAAGCCCTGGGCCGTGAACTCCATCGTCGTGTCGTTTGGGTCCGCGTTGGCCAGCGGACGGCAGTGCACCGTGAGTCCGCCCTGCTCGACCCAGTACGTGCCGGCCGTGCCTGCCAGTTGGTCGTACTCGTTGACCTGTGCCAGGCGCTCGCCGTCCTGGAACAGCAGCCCCCGGCGGAGGGCGAAGACGGGCTGGCCCTTGATGGGCACGGCCCACGGCATGCAGCGGTCGATCTGCTCGTCGGTGAGGTTGACCTCACGGAAGGGACTTTCGTCGGGGAAGGCGCCCTCGGGCAGCTTGACCATCCAGAGACCATCGGGCCCCGCCTGGCCTTCATGGACAGAGCGCTGCCACTGGCCGGGAAGCACCCGCGAGCCCTTCAGTACCACCTCGGCTCCGGGCGCGGCTTCGTAGCTGATCATCGCGCCCGGGCCGCTGCCGCCGCGTGCCGGGCGGACGCGCTCCCGGTACGTCCCGGAGGCGATCAGGACGCGTTCCCCGGGCTGAAGGACCTGGGCGGCTCGGCTGATGGTGCGCAACGGCCTGTTCTGCGTGCCGGGATTCTCGTCGGAGGCGGCCGGGTGACTCTGATCGACATGGTACGTCTTCGAGAACTCGAGCGTGACTTCCCACGTCGTGAACTGCTCGCCATTCGGCAGGAGGACCGGCGGGTCGAGGGACTTCATCTCCTGGGCTCCGACGGTCTGTGCCGCGAGCGCTGTCGCGAGAACGATCATGAGAGCACTTCCCCTCTTCAGGTCCGTCGAGTGTGCGGCGAGGTTCATGGGCGCTCACTCCGTCCGGTCGCGTGAACTCCCACGGCCACCGCCCAGTCGGATTCGCGCGGTGCGTTCCAGGTCTGGGGCGTCGCCTGGAGGGCGCCGAGAGCGATCTTTTCGTATTCGGCCCTCGTGTCGATGGCGACGGCGGGCAGGGGCCGGAGGGCGCTCGAGAGGTCCATCCAGATGGACGAGGCCTGCTCTCTGTAGAAGACGTAGTGCTCACTACCGGGCGAGGCCAGGCAGTGGCCGTCGGTGAGGTCGTTCCGGCGCTCCATGTCCAGGAGGAATCGGCCGCGCCAGAAGGCCCGGTGCGTACGGAACTGCTCCGGGTTGGGGTACTTGCCCTTGAATGGTCCCCATCTGTTGAACCACTGGGAGTAATAGCCGAAGAACCCGCCCATGCCGCCGGCCATGGCCAGACGCCAGATGAGCCGTCTGGAGCCGTCCATGTCCAGATCGAAGCCGTCGCGCTGATACGTGTGGCGTTCCTCGTACAGATGGGGTCGCGCGGTGTCGCCCTCCAGGTCCTCGGCGATCTCCCCGTAGTCCGCCGGGCCGTGACGCGTCGTGTGGAGGGGCACGTCGCGGCCGAAGCCGTCGTAGGAGCTGATGTTGCCGGGGCCGTCGAGCACCTGGCCGCGCGCCGACAGCAGGTGCTGCCAGCCCATGTGCCCGTGCAGGTAGTCGGCCCACGCGCGCACCTGCTCCGCGGTGGTCCACTCGTGCAGGTCGTAGCCGTAGCCCATGGACCAGCCGGGCAATGGCCCGAGCCGGGCGGCGATGTACCGCTGGAGGCGCCTGTCCACCGGGCCGTTGATGCCGCCCGGCAGGCGCGCGGGGGTCTGTCTCCTCGCCGCATCACCCCAGCACCAGAAATGCACGCGCCCGCCCCGCTGGTGCGAGTAGCGCACGATGTAGTCGAGGTTGGCGAAGGTCCGCAGGTCCGGATTGACGCTGTCGTGCTCGTGCGCCTGGACCGCGCCGAGCCGGAACACGTGATGCGTGAGGAAGTAGAAGACGACGTCGAAGCCCGTCTCCCGCGCGTCGCTGAAGTAGTCGTCCACCCGTTCGCGGTCCTCGATAGGGCCCGGCTTGTCCTGCCGGTGCTGCATGGCGAAGTCCTGCTGGTTCATGTAGACGTTGAACAGGTAGCCCTCGAGGCGGCCATCGTTGCCCGTCCGGATGGCGTACCGGCTGCCACGGTGGGTGAGGAAGCCCTTGATGGTGGGGTCGTCGTTGGGGAGCACGGAGACCTCGCCGGCGTGGCCATCGAGATCAGGGTCGTCGCTGCTCGTGGTGAAGCTCCACTGCCCGGTGGCGGTGCCCGTGAAGCGGAAGCTCCACCCCTTGTCGCCAACGTAGAACATCTCCGTGACGTGCCGTCGGTCGGTCCCCTTGTGGATGAACGTGGCCTTGGCGATGAGATCGAAGGGGTTGCCGGGGTACGACGGGTTCGTGAGCCTCCACTCGGCGCAGTCCCACATTCTCGTGGTCTTGGGGCCGAGGTCGGCGGACTGCCCTGCGCTGGACATGAGGCACGCCAGCGGCACGAGGACGGCGGGAATGGCGAAGCGGGCCATGACGGGCCTCCGCGGCCGGCTACTCCGGCGCTCGGAAGATGCGCACAGCGTGTGCGGGGAGAGTGCCGTGGAGAGCGCCACCATCGATCTCTGCGGGCGGATCGTCGGTCGAGTACGGGCGCACGGCGGCGGCGAGTGCAGTCGGCAGGCGAAGGCGCAGCTCGAGGGCCTCGGCAGTCGGGTTGACGGCGATGAGCACTTGGTCACGACCCTCGCCGACGAGCGCAGCGTGGACGGCGGCGGGCTGTGCCTCGAATCGGCGGGCGCCCGCCGGGGACAGCAGGGCCGGCGCCAGGTCCCGAAGCTCCTTGTTGGTCTGCACGACGGCGGCCCATAGCTCGGGGCAGTCTCGCGGCAGAAAGAGCTCGGGCACGCCGGAGCGGCTGGGGCTATGGTAGGCCGTGTAGAGGATGCCGCGCGCGCCGTGCACGATGGCCAGGTAGACGAGGCAGCGCAGCTCGTCAGGAGTGGGAGGACGACCTTCGCCTGTCTTGCTCAGCCCCTCCCCCACGCGCCACGCCAGCCCGTCCGTCTGGACGGCGGCCCACGAGGCCGTGGGGCCCTTGGACGCACGCCGGGCCTCATCGAGGCACTCGGCCAGAGACGCAAGGGGCCAGTAGGTAAAGGGCCGCGAGGCCGTGATGAACACATCGGCGCTCATGCGCTGTCGCGCCGAGGGCCATCCGGCGGTCAGCAGGCCGATCACCGGGTGGTACGGGTCCCAACTCGCGAGGTGCTGCTGCAGATCGACGGTGGCCGCGACCTCGGCGGCGGTCTGCCCGGGCGCCCCGGGAACGTACCATGCCAGCAGCGCCGGATGGGTCGCGAGGCGCTGTACGGCGCCGGACAGCGCGGCGGTTGTGGGCGGCTGCATGACGACGATGACCTTGAGCCCGCGGAGGTGCGCCTCATCGAGCAAGTCGAGTCGGACCGCGTCCCCGGGTGTGACCACGCAGTTGAGACCCGCGGCGGCGAGGTCTTTGAGGATGGCCCCGGACTCTATCCCGAGCATGCAGATAGGGAACAGAGGGTGGCCGCTGAGGTGCAGCACCCCGTGCTCGTCGTGCCCCACCTCCCAGCGCCGCGGCTCGAGCACCCACAGGGGAGTGGAGGTCGTGAGGATCCGCCGGCCGCCGGCCCGGGCCGTCACCTCGAGCTCGTATCTGCCGGGGGCGAGGCCGTCCAGGGGCGCCTGCAGCTCCCATTCAGTGTCGGCGGCGCCCCGGGTCACGCTCACACGGAGGTCTGCGCGATCCTCGGAGGCAGTGCGGAGCGTGCACGTGATCTCGATGCTCTGGGCGACGGTGTCGAGGGCGTTCACGCGGCAGCGGGCGCGACAGATCTCGGGACGCAGAGAGGAGAGGACGGTGGCCCGGAAGGCCGGCACGAGGGGCTCCACGTCGAGGAGGGCGGGAGCCTCGAAGACGAGCCGCTCGAGGACGCTCTGCCCGGTGGAGTCATAGAAAGCGAGTGCGGCCTCGTGGGCCTGCTTGGCGTCGAGGGAGTACGGGACATCGATCAAAGCCTCGCCGCCCGGCGGTAGGTCGAAGGGTGCGGAGTGCCTCTGGGCCGCGCCGCGCCGGGGCGTCACCGTCAGCTCGGCGGCGCCGCGCGTGCGGAACTGCCCGAGGTTGCGGACCCGGGCCCGGGCGAGCCTCTTGTTGGGCAGGCGCGCGACGATGCCCGGCAGGAGCAGCTCCGCCGCGAGTCTGTCCGGATACCGAGCGACCGTGACGTCGTCAACCATGAGCGCCCCTTCGCCCCTGATGCGGAACAGCAGCACCGCGTGCCGCGCCACGGGACTCAGATGGAACCGGGCGGACGCGTGCTGCCAGGGCTTGGCCGGTGCCAGGGCCTGGAACTCCAGCTGCACGGGCGGTCGATCCCGCAGGCTCTCACGGATGGGCTCGTGAAGCGTTGCCAGGGCGACGGTGGCCCGAGGCGTCCGGCGCGTTCGGTAGTGGAAGGTGACAAGCAGCTCACGCCTGTCGCCCAGCTCGAACGAGTTCGAGTACGCGAAGGAGTCCACGAGCTGGAAGCTGCTGGTGAGAGCGAGAGCCGTCTTGCCCGAGTGTGCCCGGGGCACCAGTCCGGCGGCGCCCATGGCCATTCGGGCGGCTCCCTCAAAGGACCAGCCGGCGGGGCCGCCCTCCTCGCCCACCTCCTCGAAACCGCCGTTGATGACGAGGTTCTCCGCCGCCAGCTCCGATGCCGGCGCGCAGAGCGTGATGATGAGCATGCTGCTGATGGTCCACGGTTTCATGGCTTGCCGCCCTGGGCGCGTGACACGCCAGCCAGGACCCCATTCGGCATGGGGCCAGTCACCTCCTACCTGTGATGGGTGATTCGTGGCGGGCTCATCCGAGGAGTCCAGGAGGTGACCCATGGGGGCCGGCGAATTGCCGGCAGGGCTGGGCAGTCGTCACGTTGTGTGACGACACGGAGGAACGACCTGCAGTCAGTCGGGGAGCCTCGGAGCCGGCCACAGGCCAATGCAGGTAAGCGCCATCAGGTTGGAGATCTTCCGGCACCTCTTCGCGGCCATCGCCGAGGAGATGGGCGTGGCGCTGTGCCGCGCGAGCTACTCGCCGAACATCAAGGAGCGGCGGGACTTCTCATGCGCCGTGTTCGACGCGAACGCGGACATGGTGGCGCAGGCGGCGCACATCCCGGTGCACCTGGGCGCCATGCCGCTCTCGGTGCGGGCGGCGGCAGATGCGCTCCAATTCGAGCGTGGCGATGTCATCATCCTCAACGATCCGTATGCCGGCGGCACGCATCTGCCCGACATCACGCTCATCTCGCCCGTGTTCCGGCGGGGCGAGGAGCAGCCGGCGCTCTTCGTGGCCAATCGGGCGCACCACGCGGACGTCGGCGGCGCCTTCCCCGGGTCGCTCTCGCTCTCCACGGACATCCTCCAGGAGGGCATCCGAATCCCGCCCGTGAAGCTGGTATCGGCCGGGCGGCGGGACGAGGACCTGCTGGCCCTGATCCTGCGGAACGTGCGCACGCCGGCGGAGCGCGAGGGCGACATCGCCGCCCAGTTCGCCGCCAACGACATCGGGACGCGGCGGTGCCGGGAGCTGCTGGACAAGTACGGCGACGAGGCGCTGCAGTACGCCGCCGCGCTGCAGGACTACGCCGAGCAACTCATGCGCGACACCATCGGGCGCATCCCGGACGGTGAGTACAGCCACGAGGACCGGCTGGACGACGACGGCGTGACCGATGCGCCCGTGCCCATCGCGGCGATCGTCACGGTACAGGGAAGCTCGGCGACGGTGGACTTCGCCGGCTCGGCGCCCCAGGTGCGCGGGAGCGTCAACGCGGTGTATGCGGTGACGGTCTCGGCGGCCGCATATGTGTTCCGCACGCTGCTGCCGGGGGATGCGCCGGCCAACGCGGGGAGCATGCGGCCCATCACGGTGCTCGCTCCCGACGGCACGGTGGTGAACGCGCGGCCGCCGGCGGCCGTGGCGGCGGGCAACGTGGAGACCTCGCAGCGCATCGTTGACGTGCTCTTCGGGGCGCTCGCGGCGGCGCTGCCGGACACCGTGCCGGCCGCGAGCTGCGGGACGATGAGCAACATCACGCTCGGCGGGACCGACCCGCGGACCGGGGCGCCATTCGCCTACTACGAGACCATCGCCGGCGGGATGGGCGCGCGGCCGTCGGCGGATGGCCTGGACGGCGTGCACTGCCACATGACGAACACACTGAACACCCCCATCGAGGCGCTCGAGTTCAGCGCGCCGGTTCGGCTGCTGCGCTACGCCGTGCGCCGCGGATCGGGCGGGGCGGGCAGGTGGCGCGGCGGGGACGGTCTGCGGCGGGAGATGCAGGTGCTGGCGGACTGCGAGATGTCCATCATGGCGGATCGGCATCGCTCCGGCCCGTACGGCCTTGCCGGCGGCGAGGCCGGGAAGCCCGGCCGGGCGCTGCTGCTCAGGGGCGATGCGGAGCGGCGGCTGCCGAGCAAGTGCAACCTGCGACTGGAGGAGGGCGACGTGGTAAGCGTGCGCACGCCGGGCGGCGGGGGATGGGGGGGGGCGAGGAACAAGCTTGAAGCCAGACGCGACTGATGCCGCTGCGGCCGAGAGCGCGGGGCCCGCTCCCACGAGGGGCACGCCGTGGGCCAAGTGGGTGCTGCGGCTGGCGGTCTCGGCGGCCATACTGTTCTTTCTGGGGCGCTACCTGTACCTGAGCTGGCGCAACGCCGCCGAGTACGAGTGGCAGCTGCGCCCGGGGTTGCTGGCCCTCTCGCTGGTGGTCCTGTTTGTGGGCGAGGCGGCGCTGGGAATATGCTGGCATCTGATATTCGCTGCGCTGGGCGCCAAGGTGAGCCTCCGGGAGAGCTGCCGGGCGCTGATGCTGGGCCAGTTGGCCAAGTATGTGCCCGGCAAGGTGTTCACGCTGGTGGCCCGTGTGCACCTGATGCAGCAGGTCGGCGTGCGCGGCGGGACGACGATGGTCGCCCAAGTGATCGAGGGAGCGGCGCTGTGCGTCTCGGCGATGGTGGTGGGGGCGGCGTGCGGCATCGGCGCGCCCGGGCTGTTCGCGCACAGGAGCTTCAATCTCCTGTTCCTCGCTATCCCCATCGGCCTGCTCGTCATGCATCCCGTGGTGCTGCAGCGGCCGGTGGAGTTCGCCGCGCGGAAGCTCGGCCGGCCCGCGGTGGAGCTGCGTGCGACGTATGGCAACCTGCTCGCCGTGACGGGGTGCTACACGTTCTCCTGGATTGTGTTCGGCATCGGCCTGTACTGCCTGGCAGGCGCGACCGGTGCGAGCCCGGGCGATGTCTGGGTCTACGTGGGCGCCTATGCGTTGGCATGGGTGGCCGGGTTTGTGGTCTTCGTGACGCCGGGGGGGTTGGGGGCGCGGGAGGCCGCTCTGGCCGCACTCATCGGCCCGCAGATCGGGGCCGCGCCGGCGATCGCCCTGGCGCTGCTGGCCCGGGTGTGGGTCACCGTGGGCGAGATCGTCTGCGCGGCGGCCGTGTCCAACTTCCGCATACGGTCGTTCCTGCCCGAGAATCGCGAGCACGATGACGGAGCCACAGACGGCAACTGAGGATGTGCAGGGCGGTCCGGTGACGCGGCTGACGAGGCCGGTGGCGGCGATTCCGCTGCTGGTGGCCTTCTGCGCGCTCATCTACCTCCCGCGCCTCGGCAGCATGCCGCTGTGGGACCCCGATGAGCCGCGGTATGCGGAGGTGGCGCGGGAGATGCTGGAGTCGGGGGACTTCGTCACCTCCCGCTTCGACTACGTGCGCTACCTCAAGAAGCCGCCGCTGCTCTTCTGGGTGACCGCGGGCTCCTTTGCCCTCCTGGGCACGTCGGAATTCGCGGCGCGTCTCCCGTGTGCCGTCGCGGGCATCGCGACCGTGGTCGTGTGCTACCTGCTCGCCCGCAGCATGTTCGGCGGCCTCGCGGGCCTGCTGGCCGGCGGGGCCCTGGCCACCAGCCTGCTGCACTTCGGCATGGCTGTGTTTGTGCGGTTCGACGGGCCGCTGACGCTGTGTATCAGCCTCGCGCTGCTTCTGTTCTGGCTCGGCCAGCGGGAAGCCGACCCTCGTCGCGCGAGACGTTTCTTCCTGGCCATGTACCCGGTGCTGGCGCTGGCTATGCTGACGAAGGGCCCGGTGGGGCCGGGGCTCGTGGGCCTCATCATCTTCGTCTATCTGCTGGTGACGCGCAATCTCCGGCTGATCGCCCGGCTGCAGATGCCACTGGGGGTGCTGATCTTCCTGGCCGTTGCCGCCCCCTGGTTCCTGCTCGCCGAGCGGACCAACCCCGGCTTCAGCAAGTTCTTCTTCCTGTGGGAGAACGTCACTCGGTACGCCACCTCGGCCCAGGGGCGGCAGGAGCCGGTGTGGTTCTTCGTCCTCGTGCTACTCGGGGGGATGCTTCCCTGGACACCGCTGCTGCCCGTCGCCGTCGCGGGCGCGATCCGCGACCGTCGCGTGCCCGGGCCGGGTGGGGGCAATGCCGGAGTCCTGTGCCTGGTCTGGGCGAGCGTGGTGTTCGTGTTCTTCTCCGCCGGATCCAGCAAGCTCATCGTGTACGTGCTTCCCGCGTGGCCGGCGTTGGCGGTGCTCGTTGGGGGGGGGCTCGCACGCGCGGGCCAGGAGGCGGATGCGAGTCGCCGATGGCGCGTGGCGCATCTGGCATCGCTGGCGGTGCTGCTGGCGGGTGTGGTCGCCGGGAGCACATGGGTCATCATCTATGCGCGCGGCGAGGCGGCATCGCCCGGTGAGGCGTCGCGCCTGACCGCGATGCTGGTGCCGCCGGCGACCATCGCGGTAGCGTCCGTTCTTGGCCTTCTGCTCACCAGACGTACCGCGGGACTCGTCCTGATGACGGCTGCCATGGGGGGCTTCATCATCCCACTTGCGGCGGTGATGGGATCAGTGGGCGCGCAGCGCTCGCTCAAGCCGCTGGCGCTGGCGGCGATGGCAGAGCTGGGGCCGGGCGACACACTGGTGGCGTACCGGAGCTTCAAGCCACAACTGTGCTTCTACGGGAAACAGCGGCTCATCGCCGTGGGAAGGAGGGCGCCAACGGAGTTCGACTTCGATCGGGACGGCGCACGCCGCGCGGGCATATGGCTGCCGGACTATGCGGCGATGGTGGCGATGGTGCGCGGGGAGGGACGGGTAGTCGCATACGCGGAGCGCGACGACTACGAGCAGCTCAGAAGCGAGTACGGAGCGCTCCACGAGCTTGGGGAACGCGGCAAGTTCGTCCTGTTCTCCAACAGGCCATCGCGACGCGGCGCGCGGGGCCGGTAACGGCCGGGCAGACGCCGGCACGGCAACAGCGACAGGGACAGCTTCCGCTCGCGCGGGAGGCTGTCCCTGTCTTTACAGCCGGCTCTGCATCGGTGAGACAGGCCGCTGTTATCCGATGCGCACGACGTAGGTGCCGGCGAGCTTGTCGTGCCAGCCCTGGCACTCGGGGTCCCAGATCATCCACAGCAGACCGAGGCCGCAGGGCATTGCGGCGATGAAGTAGCAGATCCAGCGGACGACGGCGGTGCCGAAGCCTATGGGCATGCCGTCCGTGTGCACGACCTTGAGGCTGCAGGCCATCATGCCCACCGTCTGGCCGCGCCAGGCGAGCAGGACGGTGCAGTACAGGAAGCACACGAGCAGGCTGAGCGGCATGGCGATGTAGTTCGCCGTGTTCCCGATGTCTTGCTCGCTCATGCCGTTGGCAGCGCCGACTACTCCGGCCAGGATGCCGATGGGAAGGCCTACGATGAATCCTGCGACGTTGAGTATGATGGTGTCCAGCGCCCATGCGGCGAGCCGCCAGCCGAAGCCGGCGTGCGCCACGACCGCCTCGGCGGGCGGGCGGTACGTCGGCACGTACGCCTCGACGCGCGCGTAGGTGGCAGGCGGAGGCGGAAGCGCCCCTGCCTGCGGCGCCGCGGCGCCGTAGGCCGCCTGCTGCCCGTAGGCGCCCGCGTATGCCGGGCTCTGCGCCGTCAGAGCAGCCCCCGGCGGGGGCGGCGGAGACTGCGCTGCCCGGGAGGCCTCAGCCTGTGCTCGGACGAACTCGGGGTTCGCGCCGGCCATCGGCGGATTGACCGGTGCCGGCGTCGCGGCCACCGTATCGGGCTGTGGCTGCAGCGCCGCAGCGGCCGGCTCGGCTTCGGGTGCGGAGGGCGGGGCGGCGCCGGGGGCCAGTCCGGCCTTCGGAGGCGGCTTGAGCGTCTCTGCCACCTTCAGTGGCGCGTCGCAGTTCCAGCAGGACTGCACGCGATCCACGTTGTTGCAGCCGCACTTGGGGCATTGCATCGGGCCACACTCCCGGCGCGAGGCGGGGGGCAGCCTCGCGTGGCGTGGACTCATCCTCGGTGGCGGCCGGCGGCGTGCCCCAGAGAGCACGGACGGGGCACCACTGCATCCTTGTGCCCCATCTCCGGTGGGATATACAGGTTTTTGTTGTAGGCCGGCGCGGCGTTTGTCCTACTCCTCCGCCAATGCCACCAGCCGCCTTCCCGCCCCCTCGAGCGCCGGGAGCATGTAGTCGCGGTTCCAGCGGGTCAGCGGCAGGATGTCGAGCAGACGCATGCCCGTATGGCTGAAGCAGCGCTCGAGCATCTGGGCGCACGAGACCGTTCCGCGACCGGACCCGCCGGCGGCGGCGATGCCGAGCACGGGCGTACCGGGGAGCGGCGAGCGCTCCTTGGCGCCGCGCTCGCAGCGCCGGAGGCGATCGAGGAACGCCTTCACGATCTCGCTGGTCTCGCCGAAGTACACGGGCGTGCTGACGACAAGGGCGTCGGCCGCGTAGAGCTTCTGCCGCGTGGGCTCCAGGTCGTCCTCAATGACGCACACGCCCTCCTCGCGGCACTTCCCCCAGCCCTCGTCGCACGCGAGGCACAAGCGGATGTCGGCATTGCGCAAGTGGATCAGCTCCACGTGCGCCCCGGCGGCCGCCGCCCCATCGAGCGCCCGCTGCGCGCCGGTGCTGGTGAGGCCGTCTACGTTCGGACTGCCCTGGACGGCGATGACTCGCATGGTGGTGTCCTCCTCCTCGTGCTCCGGAGCATGGGCGTCAGCGGCGATGGCCAGCGCTGAGCTGTTGGCTGATCTCCGCCAGCGCCTCGCGGTCCGGCGACACGACCCGCGGGATGTTCTCGCTGAAGAAGATGACCGTGTCATCGAGGCCGTAGCCCTCGCCCTTCAGCCGCGGATTGGCCAGCTCGACGGCCCACATCTTCCCCGCCTGACCGGGCGGCACGGCAACGTCGAGCGGCGTGACCGGGTCGAACTGGTCGGTCCTCTCCAGTGCGACCTCCGCCGTCGGCGAGATGACCCGCACGGTGGCTCCCTCGTTGGGGCTGTCGCACTGCACGTACACGCGGAACCGCCTCGCAGCGTCGGGCACGGTGAAGTAGAGCGGCTGCTGCGCTCCGGTGATGTGCAGCGGCTGCATCTGCGAGTGGAAGACGGCCAGCGGGC
>JASFTE010000054.1:0-12963 GCA_050114035.1 Armatimonadota bacterium
AGACGGCTCGGCGAGCGGTACGCGCTCAAGGACGAGAAGATATGGTGCCAGGACGATCAGCGCCTCGCCCCCTACGGCATGTTCAGCGCCTGGGTGTCCAACACGATGCACCATTACTGCCTCAATTTCCGGAAGGAGACCGGCTCCCGATAGAAAGCCCCGACAGAAGAAGGGGACAGGCGCAGGACAGAGAACCGTCAGTTTCCGGTCAGCAAACTGGGGCCCTGAGGCCCCGGATTTGCGTGAGCCGGCAGCGCATAGTCGAACGCGCCATGCTTCGCGCGGCCGCCCGCGGCGAAGCGTCATGAACTGGAACCGAAGGACAGGTGAACCCAATGCGAGACGGAGTAAGTGAATTGTCATTCCCCGAGTCGGGGATGACGGTACTGCGCTGTGAGACCGGAGAGGTCGTGGACCTGGCCGCCGCCGACATAGCCGAGGAGATCATTCGGTCCAACCCGGAGGGCAAAGCAGGCCCCGTGCTCGGGCTCGCAACGGGCAGCACGCCCGAGGGCATGTACGCCGAGCTGGTGCGACGCCACCGGGACGAGGGGCTGTCCTTTGCCAATGTGGCCACGTTCAACCTGGACGAGTATCTTGGGCTGTACCCGGGCCACGATCAGTCGTATCGCTACTTCATGGTCCACCAGCTCTTCATGCACGTGGACGTCAAGTACGAGAACACGTTCGTCCCCAGTGGCCTTGACTGGAACATGGAGAAGCACGTGCAGGACTACGAGGACCTGATCCTGGCCAAAGGCGGCATCGACCTTCAGGTGCTCGGCATCGGCAGCAATGGGCACATCGGCTTCAACGAGCCCGGATCGACGGTGCACTCGCGCACGCGCGTCGTTGAGCTGGCAGAGTCCTCGCGGCGAGACAACTCGCGCTTTTTCGACAACGACATCAGCAAGGTCCCGACGCACGCCATCAGCATGGGGGTCGCGACCGTGCTGGACACGAAGAAGGTCATTCTGATGGCCAAAGGTGAGGGGAAGGCGGAGGCCATCGCCAAGAGCGTGAAACGGCCCGCCACGCCCGACGTGCCCGCCTCGTTGCTCCAGGACCATCCCGACTGCACGGTCATCATCGACCCGGGCGCCGCGTCGCTGCTGGAGTAACGTCCGGGCAGGAGGATCGCAGACAAACAGCGCAGCGCGGGCTCCAGCGCCCGCGTTGCGCGTGTGTGCCTCAGCTATGTTCCTTGGCCCCGCCTCTACCGCGCCGGCTCGATCAGGCCGTAATTGCCGTCGCGACGCCGGTAGATGACGTTCACCTCGTCCGTTTCGTCGCTGGTGAACACGAAGAAGTCGTGATGCAGCATCTCCATCTGCAGCGCGGCCTCCTCGGGCGACATGGGCTTCATGGAGATCTGCTTGGTGCGAACGATCTCAGGCTCTTGCTCATCCGCCTCTTCCGCCTCGGTCGGCTCCTCAGGCGGGAGCTGCTTCCGAATCGTGCCGCGCGAGTGGTGGTAGAGCCGTCCCTTGAACCGCCGCAGGCGCCGCTCCAGCTTGTCCACCGCATCGTCGAAGGCCACGTGCATGTCCGGGCGCTGCTCCTCGGCCCGCAGCAGCATCCCGCTCGCATTCGCCATCAACTCCGCGGAGTACTGCCCCCGGTGCCGCTTCACACTCACGTGCACCTTCAGTATCCGGCTGAAGAACCTCTGCAGACCCTCGACCCGCTCCTCGGCGTGGGCGCGGAACTGCGGCGTTATCTTGACGTTCTTGCCATGGATCAGCGGCTCCATCGAACTCCCCCTTCTGCCTGTATGAAAACGAAAGCCCGGGGGGCTCACCCGCCCGGACTCTCCTCCCACTCGAGTTGTGCGGCATCGGCTATCTCGTGCGTCACAGCGGTTGTCAGTGCTCTACCAGCGGGATGGCGCGTTCCGCTCTCCCGACCAACTGGACCTGCCGCTGGGCGCCGGAGTGCCGCCGCCCAGGCGCACAACATTCGCTGCCTGGGGGCCCCGGTCGCTCTGGATCACGTCGAATTCGACTTCTTCCCCCTCGTCCAGCGTCTTGTAGCCTTCCTGTTGGATCGCGGAGTAATGCACGAACACGTCGTCTTCCCCTTCACGCTCGATGAAGCCGTAACCCTTCTGTGCGTTGAACCACTTCACTAGACCTTTCAATGTTCAGGACACACCCCCCACGACACAGAATCCCACAACACAGCGTATCCCACGTACTCTACTCGCTCCGTAGGCCGATGTCAACAGGGACCATAGTGTGGGGTACATGCAGATCCAGGCTCAAGGACCTGATGTGTCCTTACGGGTGGATACTGATGATGGGGCCCCCATTGGCTGGCACGTGGGGCGCCCTTGGGGGCGCTGGTGCGGGGCCGCCGGCCAATGGATCCCCGAGCCATGCGCATACTTGCGTGACGGCAAGCACCTGCTGGCCAATGGCCCAAGTGACGAGTGATCCGGGCGCGGGGTGGATCAGCTTGCGAGGTCGATGGCCCGGAAGAAGTCCTGGTACAGGTACCGGACGCACTGCCGCGCCACGCGGGATCTGGCCTCCCCGCCGCTGGTGAAGTACTCGAGCCCCACCAGCGAGTCGTCCGCCCGCCGCTCACTCCGGTACAGCACCTGCTCGGTGTCTGCGTCAATGACCTTGGTGCGCAGCACGCACGAGGCCTTCTTGCGGCCGGGTACGGGGACTTCGAGCTTCACCAGCGGCAGATGCTTGGTGGTCACCGCCATGTAGGCGATCTCGCCGTATACGACCAGGTCGGCGTCCACGCTTTCGGCCAGGTCACTGAGCGTCTCGTCATCGTGAGTCTCCCGCAGGTCGTGGGGCAGCTTCGAGCGCACGTATTCGAGCTTCTCGGCGTCCACGAGTTGGAATCCGAAGTCGGCAAAAGCCTCCCGGCTGGCCTGCGTAACCGTGCGCTCTGTGCCCGCACTCCCCACGAAGTCCACAAAGCGGCACAGGGCTACCGTGGTCTCCTCTGCGTCGATGCGGATGTCGTCGCGCACGTACGCCCGGCGCTTGTACGCATCCTGTTGGCGCCGCGGAATGCGCTCGAACAGCGGGTCATACAGCGTGCGCATGCACCGCCGGACAACCGCCGACCGCGCCTCGGCGTCGCTGGTGAACCACTCCGAGCCCACCTCACGCCGCATCTCCCGTTGGCGCCGGAAGACCAGCTCCTCCTCCTTGGCGTCCACCACCTTCGTCTGGACCACGCACGCCGCGCGCTTGCCCGTGGGTACGGGCAGGCCGAGCACTGCCTCGCGCGATGTCTCCACGTCCAGAAGCTTCCCGTGCACGACCCAGTCGGCCTCGAGCTCGCGGCCGATCTCGGCCAGCGCGTCGTCGGACAGGATGCGCTCGGTGCCATACTGCTGCTTGCGGACGGCGGCGTCGATGATCTTGGGGGAGACCATGTCAAACTTGTGCTTCTTGAACCGTGCGCGCGCCCGCTTGGCCAGCGTCCGGCCCCAGCGGGCCCGGCGGTCGCCGGTGGCGAAGGGCAGCACGACGACGGACATGGCCTCGGCCGGAGGGTAGTCCCGGTTGGCGACATAGATCTCGGGGTCAAACTCACGCGGCGCCGCCTGCACCCCACCGCAGAGCAGCACGCAGACTCCCATATGGAGCCACGCGCTTCGTGCCATGCCTGGTACCTCCTGCTGCGGATACGCGTACGCTCTTCTCTGCCCCCTCCGGCGCCTCCTCTGCACCTCACCACCTTATACGGACACTCGCCGCGACGCTCCCGTTCCCGCTGCCGTGGCTCCTGCGCGCCCCAGATGGCCGTGATCGGCGTCACATGGGGCCGGAGCGCGGGCTCACGGGCCATCCGCCTCGCACACGTAGATGTGCCGCCGCAGTTGCCCCTTCGCCTGCCTCGCGGACCGGAGAATGCGCCAGCCGGCACCCGTGATGCACTCGCCGGCATCGCCGCCGACCACCACGCTCAGCCGCGGCGCGAGGCGACGCAGGTTCGCGAGCGCCTCGGCGTACAGGCCTGCATCCGGCCTACTGGTCCAGCCGTAGGGAAGATCGGTCACGACCGCATCGTAGCGCCCGCCGATGTGGCGGGCATCCCCTGCGGCGATCAGGGGCGGCAGGCCGAAGTGCAGGAGGTTCTCGCGCGCGTGAGACGTCATCTTCTTGTTGGCGTCGAAGCCCACAGCGGTGATCCCCATGCTGGCCGCCTCGATGGGGATGGTGCCCGACCCGCAGCAGGGATCGACGATGGTGTCGCCGGGCCGTGCGACGAGGTTCACCATCGCCCGAGCCAGGCGGGTGGGCAGGGAGTTGGAGAAAGTGTGGGGCTTTGCTCCGTGCCGGACCCACTGGCGGTCCGCCTCCGACTCCACCAACCCGAAGTGCCACCCCCCATCCGCGCCGACGCAGCCGTAGAGCACCCGGGGCGCGGTCAGGTCCGGGTGGCCGTCGATCACGTCCGCGAGCCGCCGGGCGATCTCATCAGAGCCCGGACCCTGTCGCTTCGCCTTGCCCTGTTTGACCACGGTCACCCGGAAGCCCTCGGCGTGGCACTGCAGGGACCGGACTCTCGGCACCAGAGCCTCGAAGGACTCCGCCCGGGCCATCTCGTGCAGGCAGAGGCCGATGTGCGCCGCGCGGGTTACGTCCATGCACGCATCCGCCAGGACGAGCTTGCGTCCCTGCGCCTCAGCGCCGAGCATGGCCCAGGCCTCGGCTTCAGCGCATTCCCTCTCGTCGGCCGCATACACCAGCGTGTAGATGTGCCGCATCACTGGTCGCCTTTGCAGGGCCGCCGGAGCAATCCCGTGATGCCGTGTCGCAGCACCCCGAGGTGGATGCGCGGGTCGAGAGCGCTGCGCAGGATGCTCCTGTACGGCTGTGCCCCGGTGAACAGCGCCCACACGACCTCCCGCAGCCTCTCTCCCGCGGGACTGTCCTCGCCCATGAGTCGGAGCTGCGCCCGCAGCAACCGTCCCCTCCGCTGCACCGCCCGGTGGGCCGCGAAGAGCAGTCGCCCGTAGGCGTTGTCACGCACGATGCGCCGACGGCAGGCGGGCTCATAGTGCTGCTCGAAGGCGCGCCGCGAGACGCCGTGGCGGATGATCGTCCGCGCCGCCAGCTCTGCGGTCACCAGGGCCGACTCCAGGCCGTTCTTGTACAGGCGTGAGCAGGCCGCATCCCCGATCATTACCAGGCGATCCGTGTACACGTGGCGGCCGTCCCGCACCACGTACCGGGGCCGGCACTCGCAGTCGTACGTTGGCGACACTGCCCCATGCTCCAGCAGTGCGACGACCCGGGGGTGCTGCAGAATGCCGTCAAGGTCCTTGATGCCTACATCCCGCGTCCCCACAATCGTCATCGTGACGTGCTGCTGCTTGGGCGTGAAGGCCGTGAACACGATGTCCGCCCGGTCGAGAGTGAGGATGTGGATGCTCCCGCGCAGCCGACCGTCGGCGCCGGGAGGCAGAGGAATCTCGGCGTTGCATGCACGCACGGCCTCCGGCGGCCGGTAGCCGAAGCCCAACGCCGCGATCATCTCGCCGAGGTTGCTGTTGAGGCCGAAGGCGCCTACGACGACGTCGGCCTGCATCTGCTGAGGCGCCTCACCGGCGCCATAGTGAACGGTCACCAGCCCCGCGGGGTCCGCGGGCGGCACGATCTGCGTCACCGGCTGCGGGATCACCTCCACACCCGCATCCTGCACGCAGCGGAGGAGGTAGTCGTCGAAGCTGATGCTGTGCTCAAGCTCGGCGTCGCGGGGCCCGTTGCCCCGGAATACCGTACGGAGCCGCCGGGTCCCCTCGCGGCGCGCGATGTGAGCAGAGCCGACGGCAGTGTGGAGGTGGAAGCCGGAGACCTTGGACTGCACCACCTCCGGGGGAAGATCGAAGCCCAGCTCCTGCAGCCGCTCGTACAGCGATTCGGAGACAACGCCCGCGCACATGTTGCATCCAGGCGGGCCGAAGCGGTGGAAGTCCTTGCCGTCGAAGATGGAGATGCGCAGGGGCAGTCTGGCCGTCTCCGCCTCGCGCAGCGCCACATGCGCGAACAGCGCCCCTGCCGGCCCCCCGCCGATTACCGCGATGTGGGCCCCGGGCCGGAGCCGGAGGCGTGAGCCCGGCGCCCCGCCGAGAGCGTCCGGCGACGGTGTCAGGAAGTAGACAGCGGCAGCGACGATGCCCGTGACGACGGCCCCAAGGGCGCAGAGCGCTACCACGATATCGCTGTCGAAGAAAGCCGCCCCGACGGCGGCGAATCCGGCGGGAACGAGGGCCAGGAGTTGGTCGGCCCGGCGCAGACGCCGCGCCAGCCGTGCCGGAGCGCGGGAGGGCTCGGCCGCCTCCCAGTGGCGCCGCAGGGCCATCATCCGCCACAGTGATGCCCCCGTCACCCACAGCCCCGCGCCCACCCGGTATGCAACCTCCCACGCCATGAGCGCGATGAACGCTGCCAGCAGAGCGCCCGGAGGCCTGCCGAGCCACTGCTCCGCTATGCCTGGGCCGCCGCCCGGGTGTCCGAACACGACGACGAGCGCCGCGCCGAACACGGCGAACCCGGGCACAACCTCCAGGTGCGACGGATGGAACAGAAGATGGCGATACGAGCGGATTACCGCACGTCGGCGGCCCTCCGGCGGTATCCGTATGCTTCTCTGGTCGCGCGCCACGATTACTAGGAGACCCGACCACGCCGTGACGATCGCGATGACCAGTAGCACGCGCACCAGCGCCTCCGCGGGGAGCCCCATGGTGTGGCGCAGAACCAGGGCGACGATGCCCATGAGGATGAAGTGCAGCGCCAGCCGCTGTCGCGTCCGCAGGGCGGCAAAGGGGGCGAACTCCTCCAGAATCTGCTCCATGAGCCACCGACTGGGGCTCGAGGCGAACTGCGCGCGCAACTCCTCGGCGAACGCCTCATCCGCTGCGCAGCGTTGCGCCAGAGCCGTGACCAGACGCCGAACCGGGTCACCGTTTGTGAGGGCGTAGCAGGTGGGCAGCGGACCGGCCCGGCCATGGCGCCGAAGCAGACGCCTGGCCGTCAGGTCGTCGGCCGCCACCTCTACGGCCTCCTGGCTCTGCCCCAGCCGCTCTGACAGATCCGCAGCCGTGTACATGGACTCCGGCCGCCCGCCGAAGTACAGGGCCAACTCGAGTTGAAGCGCGCTGCGAATGTGTTCTGCGACGAACTCCGGTGCCTGCTCGTTCGGGCTGTCCACGCTTCCCTGCCTCCGCCCCACGCCGGGCCGTCCGCCGAGTATAGCAACGCGCCAGTGAGCCGGTCAACGAGGTAGACGCCCGTGAGGCCCCCGACCTCGCAGCGCGCACCGCAGACGGAATCTCCGAGGAGGGCCGGGGGGTGGAACCTTCGGCCGCCGCAGATTGGTTTACATAATCGTACGCGGCGCAGGCGGGCTCCGCGGGGGACGAAGGTTCCGCTGTCGCGGACGTAGAAGACACGGCCTACCGCGGCCGCCGTGGCGTCTCCCACTCGTTGGGGGGCACTAACGGCGGTTGTCGTTCTCGTACGCAGGAGGTTCGAGCATGAGCACGATGATACAGGCCGAGGGGCTCACCAAGCACTACGGCCGGGTGCTAGCTATAGACGATGTGTCGTTCTCCGTGGAGGAGGGCGAAGTGGTCGCCTTCCTCGGGCCGAACGCGGCCGGCAAGACCACCACGATGCGCATCCTGACGGGATTCACGCCCGCGACCATGGGCAATGCCACCATCGCCGGGCACAACGTGCGCGCCCAGCCGCTGGCCGCGCGCGAGCACATCGGGTACATGCCCGAGACGATGGCCTTGTACCCCGAATTGACGGTGCAGCAGTACCTCAGCCACTGCGCCAAGCTCCGGGGCGTTGAGAGCCATGACCGGGACGACAGGATCGAGGAGGTCGCGGCCCTCTGCAGTGTCGAGGAGGTCGGCGACACGCACTGTGGCAAGCTCTCCAAGGGCTATCGCCAGCGCGTGGGCCTCGCGCAGGCCCTGATCCACGACCCGGACGTCCTGATCCTGGACGAGCCCACTATCGGGCTGGACCCGGTGCAGATCAGGGAGACCCGGCGGCTGATAAAGGGCCTCGGCAAAGACCACACGGTGATGCTCAGCACGCACATCCTGCCCGAGGCGCAGATGACGTGCGAGC
Source organism: Armatimonadota bacterium (assembly GCA_050114035.1). GTDB lineage: Bacteria > Armatimonadota > Zipacnadia > JAUWAU01 > JAUWAU01 > JAUWAU01. Next base: position 8,124 of record JASFTE010000054.1, read on the forward strand.
GCGTCATCATCATCGCCAACGGCCAGATCGTGGCCGTGGACACGCCCGCGAACCTCGCCGCGCAGATACGCAACTCCGAGACGCTGTATCTCAAAGTACGGGACGACTCCAGCCGCGTCCCCCGAGCCGTCCGGGACCTGGCCGACGTGATGGACGTGGAGCCCGCGGACGACACGGGCGGTGACGGCAAGGCGTATCTCGTGAACTCGGAAATGGGCATGGACATCCGGGAGCAGCTCTCGTCGCTCGCCGTGCAGCGCGGCTGGGGGCTGCTCGAGATGCGGCCGGTGGCCATGACGCTCGAGGATGTCTACTTGGACCTCACCACAGAGGAGGAGGGTGTCTAGGGCGCATGCGCAACATATGGACGATTGCCATCAAAGAGCTCAGGACGTATTTCACCTCCCCCATCGCCTACGCCGCCCTGTTCGTGTTCCTGGCGATTGTCGGCCTCGTGTTCAACCTGCAGAAGACGATGACGCCCATGGGCGCACAGGCCAACATGCAGGGACTCACCGGGAGCATGATCTTCGTGCTCATCCTGCTCTCGCCGGCCATTACCATGCGGCTCCTGGCCGAAGAGCGCAGCTCGGGCACGCTCGAGGTGCTGCTCACCTCGCCGGTGCGGGAGTACCAGGTAGTGCTGGGCAAGTACCTGGCGGCCGTGATCCTCTATGGGATCATGATGGTCATCACGTTCGAGTTTCCTATATTCCTGCGCATCTACGGACGGCCCGATTTCCCCCCTATGCTGGTGAACTACGTCGGCTGGCTGCTGTGCGCCGCCTCGTTCCTGGCCGTCGGCGTGATGACCAGCTCGGTAACGCGCAGCCAGATTGCGGCGTTCTGCATGGGGCTCGGGATTCTCCTGATGTTCTGGCTCATCGGGATCTTCGCCGGCACCACGCCGGGATCGTGGTGGGCCGACGTGTTTCGGCAGATGTCCATTCTCGACCATCTGCAGGAGTTCGAGCGCGGCACTCTGGCGCTGAAGTCCGTGGCGTTCTTCGTGAGTATGATCGTGTTCTTCCTGTTCGCCAGCGTCCGGGCCGTCGAGAGCCTCAGGTGGCGCTAAGGCCGGCAGAAGCGAAGGCACAAAGGCTGGCGGGCCACAGGCGCTCGCCCTAACAACGGTGATCCGTATGCCCAAGGACGAAGAGCTCAACGACGACGAGGAGCAGGAGCTGGACGAGCCTGCCGAGGGGGAGGAGGAGACGGAGCAGGCCCCCGAGGGCGACGACGAGCCCGAGGAAGCGGAAGAGGACGAGGAAGAGGAGAAGGAAGAGAGACCGAAGCGCGCCAGGCCCAGAGCGGCGCGGCGAGCGGCGGCTCGATCGGCCAAGAAGGAGCGCAAGCGTCGCCGCAAGAGGGGCGCACGGCAGCCGCGCCGCGTGATGCGGGAGCAGGTGGTTGAGGGGCTGCCGCTGCACGTGGCCCTCGCGCCGCCGGCGGCGGTGGTGGGCGCCGGCATCGCGCTTGCCGGGCTCATCGCGTGGTTCGTGACGCGCACCTTCAAGTGGCCCGTCATTACGCTGCTCGCCGTGGGCGGGGTGCTGCTGATCGGCGCGCTCGCGGTGCGGTTCGAGAGCGTCGTGACGTACGTGCGGCGCCGCACCACGGTGGGCACGCTCAATACGGGCCTGGCGCTGCTGCTCATCCTGGGCATCATCGTGCTGGGCAACTACGTCGCCATGCGGTACACGAACGTGAAGTGGGACGCCACCGAGGAGAAGCTCTTCTCGCTGTCCCACCAGACGCGCAAGACCGTGCAGGGGCTGGAGAAGAAGGTGCAGATCGGCGGCTTCTATGCGCGCGGGACGCCCTATTCCCAGGCCGAGTTCGCCCGGGCCATCTACGGGCAGTACGACGAGCTCTCCCCCCGGCTCACGGCCGCCGTGTACGACTGGCGAGTGGACAAGGACAAGGTCCAGGAATGGAACATCACGAGCACCAACATCACTATCGTTCGCTGTGGCGACCGGCGCAAGGAAGTCTACACGCTCAATGAGCAGAGCCTCACCAACGCCATCCTCGAAGTGACCACGGAGAACAAGCCGAAGCTGTACTTCCTGGCGGGGCACGGGGAGAAGACGGTGGAGTACGGCGGCGGCGAGGCGGAGTCGTACAGCACCGTCAAGACCAAGCTCGAGGACCAGCAGTACGAGGTGGACACGCTGAACCTGGCGGCCACGGGCGAGGCGGAGCCCAGCGTGCCCGAGGACTGCGACGTGCTCATCATCCTCGGACCGCAGTATCCCCTGGATCCGCGCGAGGTGGATGCGATCAACGACTACCTGGAGACCTTCAGCCTCGAGCGCAAGCAGACGGGGCGGGCGCTCATCGCGCTGAGGCCGGCGCCGGCTCCGGACCTGCACGAGATCATCGCTGGCTGGGGCGTCACGGTGGGCGACGGCCGCGTCGTGGACTTCGCGCAGAACTTCTATGGGTACGTGTCGATGCCGTTGACCACGGTCAGCGAGCCGCACGACATCACCAGAGACTTCCCGGGCGGGGGCAGGTCGATCGCCACCTTCCTCACCCTCCCCCGGCCCCTCGAGGTCGAGGAGCCGCCGCCGCAGCCCCCGCCGGGCTACCCGGGCGCTCCGCCCCCGCCGCCCAAGCGTGCGGTTGCGGTGATGAAGTCCATGGACACGAGCTGGGCGGAGGCGGACGCCGAGCTGAGCGCGGAATCGACGCGCGATGGAGCGGAGGGTCAGGGGCCGCTGCCCGTGCTCGTCGCCGTGGATGCCAAGATGGGCGAGGAGCCACCACCGCAAATGCCCGGCCAGCCGCCGCCGGACACCACTGAGAACACGCGGCTGGTCGTGCTGGGATCGGCCGACATAGCGACGAACGAGCTGGTCCGCATCCTGCGGGGCAACGAGACCATGTTCCTCGCCTGCGTCGCCTGGCTTGCGGAGCGGGCGAACCTCATCTCGGTCCCGCCCAAGCGGCCTGAGCAGCGCAACCTGACCCTGACATCGGGACAGAAGCGCTTCACGCAGATCGTGACCATGGGCGTCGTGCCGCTGGCCATCGCCTTTGTGGGCGTGCTCGTCTGGTGGCGGAGGAGGTAGGCGCAATGAAGGGCAAGACGACGCTCGTTCTGGCCATCGTGTTCGCCGGCCTCCTCCTGTACGTGCTGAAGTTCCAGCGCGGGGAGCCGAGGAAGGAGCGGCAGATCTTCCGCTTCAGCAAGGAGCGGGTCGCGAAGGTGGAGCTGCAGTACACGGACGACGAGGACACCGTGGTGCTGGAGAAGCAGGGCGAGACCTGGCAGATCCTGAAGCCGCTCAAGGCTAAGGGCAACACGGAGGACGTGGAGAAGGTCGTGGGCGACTTCGCCGGGCTGGAGTCCGCCACCACGTTCTCTGACGACGAGGCTGCGCGGCTCACCAACGACATGACCGGACTGGACGAGCCGGAGTTCGTGGCGCAGGCGTGGGACAGGCGGGGCAAGCGGCTCGCGAAGCTCGCGGTGGGCAACAAAGCCGCCGTCGGCAGCGATGTCTACGCGCGGGTGAATGACGACTACTACGTCACGCTGGGCTCGTACACCGCGGACGGACTCAAGAAGAAGGCCACCGACCTGCGCGACAAGTCGATAGTGGACATCGCGGAGGACGGGGACGTGGAGTCGGTGCAGGTGGCGCACGCCGGGCAGTCGATTCGTGTGCAGCGGATAGACGAGGAACACTGGAGGATCACCAAGCCCATCGAGGCCGATGGCGACGAGTGGAGCTGCAAGGACCTGTTTACCAAGCTAAAGGACCTCAAGGCGGAGGAGTTCGTCGAGAGGGACAAGTCGAAGACGCCGGCCGACTACGGCCTCGACAAGCCGCAGCTCGTGGCGACCGTTACGCTCAAAGATGGCCCGAAGCAGGTGGTCAAGCTCGGCGCCAAGGTGGCAGAGGACGCCGAGCGCATCTATGCCGCCGCCGAGGGGCGGGACGAGATCTTTGAGGTCAAGGACACCATCCTGGATGACCTGAAAAAAGAGGTGGGCGACCTCCGGGACAGGGATCTGCTTGACGTTCAGAAGGACGATGTGGATAGGCTCGAGGTGGTCCATGAGGGCTGGGCCTTCGCCGCCCGGCTCAAGGACGACGACTGGGAGCTGGAACACCCGCCCGGCGGCAAGTGCGACGCGACGAAGATCGATGACATCCTGTGGGAGGCCGTCTATCTGCGGGCCGATGAGTTCGTCGCCGAGAAGCCCAAGAGCCTGGCGAAGTACGGCCTGGACGATCCGAGGGCGAAGGTGACGCTCACGGCCGGGCGGCAGAGCCACACCATCCTGCTGGGCGAGGCGAAGAACGACCGGATGTACGCGAAGCTCGCGGACAAGCGCAACGTGGTGCTTGTGGGTGACGAGCTGCTGAGAAAGCTGCCGCGCAAGGTCGCCGAAATCGTGGAGCCAGAGCCAGAGGAGATCGAGGAGGAGTTGGGCGGAGACGCCGAGGAGTGACGCCGGCCGGCCGCCGGCTGCGCTACTGTCCGACTCCCGCAGGATCGAACGACAGATCGCTCGACTCCGACAGCGGCTCGACCGCCATCTCCCACGAGAATGACTCCCCCGCGCCGAGCGTGACCACCCCTCGCCGGGTGTTGAGCGAGTTCGGCCCGCCGAGCCACGGCTCCGGGCAGAAGCACCCGTCGTCAGGCTGGGCGTAGAAGACGAAGTACAGCGGCGCGTCAGTGGGGCCGAGCGCCCGCTGACCCACGCGGAAGCCGAAAGCCCCCTCCTGCCACACCTCCACGCACGCGTTCTCCGGCGGCGCCGGCCCGAACACCCCGTTGTGCAGTGCCTCCGTGGACAGACGCCCCCCGGCGTGCAGGC
>JASFTE010000055.1:0-12934 GCA_050114035.1 Armatimonadota bacterium
ATGCTGGCGGCGATGGGCCCGGGTCCGGACCGCGAGCCGAAGACGTACGAGCCAATGGACCACTGGCGGCTGCAGCAGGCGCACCGGCTGCTGCTGCTCTATGGCAAGCACGGCCAGCCGTTCCCCGGCCGACTGACCCCCGAGGCGGAGGCCGCACTGCTGTGGCACACGTGGGAGTTCGTGAGGTCGCACAGTCGGCTCACGGATGCCAATCCGGAGCGCACGTGGTGGCTCGTGGGCAGCGAGAACCACGACATCATGTACAAGACCACGTACCTGTTCGGGGCGCTGGTGCTGAGCCGGGAGGCGGAGTATGCCGGGCGGACGCTCGATGCCGGGGGCACGCCGGGAGCGCATTATGAGGCGTGGCTGACCTTCTTCCAGCGGTACCTGCAGGAGCGAGGGCGGAGGGGGCTGTTCATTGAGGTCGCGTCGCCGACGTACCAGAAGTACACGGTGGGGAGTGTATACAATCTGCATGACCTGTGCCCGGACGAAACGGTGAGGCGTAGGGCGCGGATGGTGCTGGATATGGTGTGGGCGGACTGGGCGGAGGATCAGATCGATGGCATTCGCGGCGGCGGGAAGAGCCGGGTGTATCGGGGGAACTACTCGCGGCGGGGGACTCAGGACGGGATGTTCGGATATCAGTATCCGTACTTCGGGTTCGATCCGGTCGGGGTGAATCCCGGGTCCATCTTCGCGCTCACGAGCAGCTACCGGGTGCCCGACGTGGTGCTCGACATTGGGCTGGATCGGATCGGGCGGGGGACGTACGAGACGAAGTCGCGGCGGCCGGGGGATCCGGGCGCGGAGGAGACGCCGGAGGGCACGTACAGCGCGGAGCCGGCCGGGAGGGTGCTGCGGTACGGCTACCATACGCCGGAGTACGTGCTCGGGTGTGCGATGATCGATCCGTCGGTGCACTACACGGGCATCAGCGCGCAGAACCGGTGGCAGGGGGCGATCTTTCGGGGGCACGCGGATGCGCGGGTGTTTGCGTACCGCGGCTCGACGCGGACGGACAAGCCGCAGTCCTACGATGCGTTCATCGCGGTGCAGCGGCGGAACGTGATGCTGCTGTGCCCGAATCCGGACCGGCACAAGTACAACCTGGAGGCGCATGTGTACTTCGCGCCGTGTCTCGATGAGCGGATCGAGGAGAACGGGTCGGTGTTCGTGCGGCACGGGAAGGCGTACCTGCGGGTGGCGATCTCGTCCCCGGGCTGGGAGTGGATTGACGAGAATACGATGAGGGTCGCGGATGAGCAGGCCGGGATGGTGTTTCATTGCGGTTCGGAGGTCGAGGACGGCTCCTTCGAGGCATTCCGCCAGGAGGTGAGTGCCATCGTGCCGGCGACGGAGAGGTCGCGGATTACGTATGGTGCCGGGGGCGATGGGCCGGTGCTGTCGGTGAAACCGGACGGGCGCGAGGTGCCGAGGGTGGATGGAGAGCCGATAGAGCTGATGCCGTCGAAGGCGTTCGATACGCCGTTCATTCAGCAGGAGTGGGGGGCGGGGAGGGTGACGATCGAGAAGGGCGAGCGGAGGTTGGTGCTGGACTTCGAGGAGTGAGGCGCCCCGTCTCTACGCGTTCTCTTCGCTTTCTTCCTCAGGCTTGCCGTGCTCGGCGATCCAGCTGTCCACAGCGGCCGTCACGGGCTCGGACAGGTCCGGTCTGGCTCTGAGTTGCTCGAATAGCTCTCTGGCCTCGCGTCGCCGGCCGGCGAGCTGGTACGCCACTCCAAGATTGACCTCGACCTCGGGAGAACGCTTGTGTGGCTGGACGGATTCCCCCAAATAGATCGCCTCGGTGTACTTGTGGGCCTGGATCAGGCGTGCCATTCGGTTCACCACGATGGCCCTGGTGCGCAAGAGCTGGGAGGCGATGAGGATGATGGTGAGGACAACCGCTAATGCCGCCAGAGCCGCCATGGAGTACTCGAGCCAGCGCTCGAGGCCCTCCATTCGCAGGAACTGGGTCAGGACGCCGATTACGACGACAGCCAGAAGGAGAGGGGCAAAGCGCTTGCGTTCCTCCGGGGCCATCAGACGTCCCTGTGCCTTCAGCCTCAGGTGCAGTGCGGCCCCGATGAGGAGGGCGCCCAGGCCGATGCCGAGAGCGATGTGCGTGACGGAACGCGCTCCTGCGGCGCGCTCCATTTCCGGGTCCGGCATCAAGGCGATAAGGCACGCGACGATGCCGAGCATGTAGAGGAAGTAGCACCACGTTTCGGGATGGGGCCGGTCCTCCTTCAGCCGCATGCGCAGCAGCCAGAGGGCTATGAACAGCCCGACGGCAGGCAGGACCAGTTGCACGATCTTGGGTCCATAGTCGGCCAGACTCGGCTGCATGGGTGGGCGCCCCTCCGGGGCCAGCGCCGCCGCAGAATCGACGAAGCCAGCTAGGCGTTCCCCTCGTCTTCCAGTTCCTTGAATCGCTCCAGCTCCCCACGGAGCTTCGGATGCAGATGCCCCTCCTCGCGCTCGAAGATGTTGAAGAGGGCGCGGTTGGTGAAGCCGCCCCGGATGGTGCCGTCGTGGAACTCGATCTGCCAATCGACTATGTCGTCGACCGGTATGGTCTGGGTCCGGGCCGTTGGTCCCTTGTGCTCGATGGGTGGCGTGCGGACGTAGACGTTCGCCGACGTCTCGGACAGCTCCAGGAGATCGGCCCAGAGGTGCTCTGTAGTGCCGGAGTCCGTCTGGAAGGAGAACTTCACCATGGAGTCCTCCTTGTGCTCCGGGTACAGCTTCCGGAACTGCGCGAAAGAGGCGGCCGCCTGCTCACGCGCCTTCAGCATGATGGGATCGTCGTCGTCAACGGGCATGGCGCCGAGGTAGAGATGAGGGTTGAAGACGACCCTCTCCCAGAAGATATGCACCGCGACGACGCCGGCGAGCAGGACGGGGATGCGCCAGAGAGGGGGAACGTGGCAGAGCGCCAACACGACCCAGGCACCGACGGCTGCGAAGATCTGTGCGATGAGCTTGGGCATTCGTCATCCCCCCGGCCTGGAAACGGGCGCAGGACTCCTCACTGCCCCGCGATAGCCTGCATGCATTGCTCAATGGACCGGATGAGGACGTCGCGGGCGAAGGGAGTTGGGTGGTTCTCATAGGGCTCGAAGTCGCGTACTGAGCGCACATAGTCGCTGATGTCGCTCGGGCAGAAGGACCAGCCTTCGCGGTTCGACCAGCCCATGCGGATCTGTACCGCGTCGCCGGTCCTGCGGCACTCGAAGCAGCCCGTGCACTGATCCGAGAAGTCGAAGGGGAGGAAGAGGACCTGTCTCTTTCGCTGGTTGCGGAGGGCGTCGATCCACTGCTCCAGCAGCCTGGTGAGGACGCGGCGGACCTTGCCGACGTCCTCACGGTCGGGCTCCATCTCGCGGTCGATGGCGAAGTAGTAGGTGTCGCAGCGCCGCTCCATGCCGCCCAGAGCGACGAACAGGTCCTTGTGGAGGGTGCCGTCGTCTTCGAACCGGATGGAGATACTCATGGCCCGCGGAGGCCGAGCTTGTGCGGAGCAGCATCCTCGGCCGGGCCGAGTATAGGGCGAGGCACGGAGGCCGTCAACGGCAGGCGTGGCGGGCAGGTTGTGATTCGGTGGGCAGGGAAGCAGTGGGCGAGAGTTGCGCCATACGATAACCGGGAGGGTCACCCGTGGCAGACACGCAGGATCCCGTTGCGCTGTGGGAGGCCGTGAACGACGAATTGCATCGCGGGGAGCTGATCCCCGGGTTGTGGGAGGCCGCGTCGGCGGTCAAGGCGCTGGCCATCGAGGGCGATACGCTGGTGCTCGGCGTGCCGCTGGACAAGGCAGGGCTCGCGAGTCATCTGGAGAGCACGCGGCACCGGATTCATGTGCAGAACATCGTCGAGAAGGTGGCCGGGCGCAAGCTGGAGTGTCGCGTCATTGAGGGCGATACGCCGGAGGCGTGGGAGAAGCGCAAAGCGCTCGAGCAGGCCCGGGCCGCCGCGGCGGACGACGCGTTGGAGCGTCGCAGACAGCGAAAGGACGCCATCGGCAGTTGGGAGGGCCTGCGGGAGACGCTCACGGTCAATTATGGCCAGCTCGCCTCGCGGCGCTCGCCGAAGGCGCTGGCGGAGTACCTGGAAGCGGTCCTGCCGCTGGTCCGGGAAGTCGAGACGAAGCTCCAGGAGCAGGGCCTCGCCGATGACCACGCACACGAGCGGTCGCTCTCGCGCGTGTTTGACAAGATCGCCACGCAGTGCGGCATCCCCAGTACGATCGTTGCGCTCGAGTACATCAGGCTGGGGCGGGCGGAGTAGCAAGCGAGGTGCGTGCATGGCCAGACCGAAGAAGCTCGTGCTGATTGGGCTTGATGCCCCGATTCCCCATCGGGTGCTGCGGCTCGTGGAGGCGGGCGAGCTGCCCACGTTTGGGCGGCTGCTCGCGGAGGGCGTGTATGCGGAGAACTGCCTCGTGCCACACCCCACCATCACGCCGCCGAACTGGACGAGTATCGTCACGGGCGCCTGGGCGGGGACGCATGGCATCACGTGCTTCAATGTGCACAATCCCGGGGATCCGCTGGACGAGATCCACCAGGGGTTCACGACGGAGGACTGCCGGGCGGAGTACATCTGGGGCGCGGCCGAGCGCGGCGGGAAGAATGTCATTCTGATGAACTACCCGTCCTCGTGGCCGCCGACGCACAACGGGATCCAGGTCGCCGGGGCGGGGCTGTCCATCAACGAGTGGCGGTTCGGGGCGGGGTTCGGGCATCAGATGTCGATTGCGGAGGACCAGCTCTTCGCGACGGAGGAGTACCCGCTGGCCAGTGTCATCGAGCTGGAGCCGGCGTCGAACTGGGCGGGCATTGGCGGGCTGGAGAGCGCGCTCGAGGCGCCGATACCGCTGCAGTTCCGGGACGCGCTGCACGAGGTGGTGGATGAGAAGAACTTGTGGCTGCTGGTGACGAAGGGCAGGCAGGGGTACGAGACGGCGCTGCTGGCGAGGGAGAAGAGCGCGGAGGGCGTGATCGCGCGCCTGCGGGAGAAGGAGTGGAGTGAGCCGCTGCGGGATACCTTCGAGACAGTGGACGGGGCGAAGGAGGGCGTCTTCCGGTGCAAGCTCGTGGAGCTATCGGATGATGCGGAGCGGCTGCGGTTGTATTTCACGCCCATCTGCCAGCTCGACGGCTGGTCGCGGCCGGAGGAGATCGCGCGGCAGATACCGTGGGATGAGGGGATGCCGCTGCCGCACCTGCCGATGGCGCAGCTCAAGATGGAATGGATCGACGTGGAGACGTTCACCGAACTCGTGGACATCCAGAACGCCGGGTTCGCGGAGTGCGCCGAGTGGCTGCTGAACACGCAGGAGTGGGACTGCTTCTTCATGCACGCCCACTGCCCGGACTGGGCGTATCATGCATACCTGGAGCAGACCGACCCCGTCACGTGCGACGACGCCAGGGACCTGGCGCGGCACACGAAGGCCGAGGCGCGGCTCTATGCGTCGCTGGACGGGATGATCGCGCGGATCCTCGCGGCGGCGGGCGACGATGCTCTGACGGTCATCGTGTCGGACCACGGGGCCGTGCCGGCGGAGCTGCGGTTCAATGCGCAGCAGGCATTGGTGAGGGCCGGGCTGACGGTGCTGCGGGAGGATGCGGAGACGGGAGAGCGGCAGATCGACTGGCGCAAGACGCGGGCGGCGTGTCAGCGGTCGGTGTATGTGTACGTGAATCTCAAAGGGCGCGACCCTGACGGGATCGTCGAGCCGGGAGAGGAGTACGAGCAGGTGAGGGACGAGGTCGTCCGGGCGCTCCAGGACTACGAGGATCCCGGGACGGGCGAGCGGCCAGTGCGGCTGGCGCTGCGGCGAGAGGACGCGCGGATGATCGGGCTGTACGGCGACATGGTGGGGGATGTGATCTACGGCATCGGGCCACGGTTCGGCGGCGCGACGGGCGGCTGTCACGGGCAGCAGCTTCCCACCATCGAGCACGGGGATGGCTCGATGCGGGGGCTGCTCATGATGCACGGGCCCGGGATCAAGGCGGGGGAGAGGCTGAAGCGCACCGTGTGGCTGGTGGATATCGTGCCGACGGTGTGTTACCTTATGGGCATACCGGTGCCGGCGCAGTGCGAGGGGGCCGTGGTGTACCAGGCGCTCGAGGAGCCGGGTGGCCCCGCGTGAGACGGCAGTCGTCAAGCAAGACGAGGGCAGGCGGCGTACCGTGACCCCGATGCACGAGAAGGGGCGTCCAGATGCGATGAGCGCAATGACGCGCGTGCTCGCAGTCGGCGGCATACTCCTGGCTCTCGTGACCGGGCATGCTCTCGCGGCCATGGACTATGCCGAGCTCGGGAGAGGCGTCAATGCTGCGGCGATGGCGCGCGACATCCTGGCGCTGGAGGCGTGCGGCACTCGCGTGACCGGCTACCGGGGCTGTGAGCAGGCGGCGGATCTGGTGGAGCAGCGGCTGCGGGCCATCGGGATCGAGGAGCTATGGCGGCAGGAGTACGACCTGCCCATGGCCATTGACAAGGGGTCGCGCATCACGCTCCTGGAGCCGGCGGCTGAGGGGGAGGCCGTCACGTGGCGGCGGGCGAGGTCGTATGAGCTCAAGGCCATGTGGCCGAACCTGGTGCGCACTTCGCATGTGCCGCCCGGCGGCATCGCCGGACGGCTGATCCATGTGGGCCCGGGGAGGATCAAGGACTTCAACTACAAGGACGTGCAGGGCAGCATCGTCCTGATGGACTTCAACACCGGGCTGAGTTGGATGAACGCTCCCCTGCTCGGCGCCGCGGCCGTCATATTCGCGGAGCCAGAGAACACCGTGCGGTCAGAGGCGGAGCAGAAGTTCCTGCGCATACCGGTGAATGTGCCACGGTTCTGGATCGATGGTGAGAGCGCCATGGCGCTGCGGGCGGCGCTGGACGGGGCCACGGTCCGGGCCGCGGGCACAAGTGGGGCTGAGACGGAGCTGCGCTGCATCGTCGAGTGCACCATGCCGTGGGAGGAGAAGCACGCGGCCAACATCATCGGCTTCCTGCCCGGGCGCGATCCCGGGCTGGCACGGGAGGCGATGATTCTCCAGGCGTACTACGACTCGGTATCGGCCGTGCCGGCGCTCTCTCCGGGGGCAGAGAACGCGGCGGGGCTGGCGGCGTTCTTACAGGTGGCCGAGTCGCTGGTGGCCCGCAGGCCGGCGCGCTCCGTCATCTTCGTGGTGACGAGCGGGCACTTCGAGGCGCTCGCGGGGGCGCGGGAGTTCATCCGGGTGCTGGGCAAGGAGCCGCGGAAGCCCCGGGAGCGGCTCGACACGCACAAGCGCGCGACCAAGGAGCTCGAGGAGCTGCAGGGCGAGCTCGACAAGCTCGAGGGCGGGGCGGGCCGCGGCGCGGGACGTGCGGCACGAGCGGGGGTAGTCTCGGGGGCTCCGCGTCGGGCGGAGAAGATGGCGCGGCTCCGGTACGCAGTCGACCGCCTCAAGCATGACATACGGCTGCACGAGCGGCTGCTGGAGTTCGACCGGGTCAGCCTGCTCATGGGCATCGATCTGAGCACCAGGAGCCGGACCTTCGGCGTGTTCCAGATCGGCTGGTACTACGCACAGGAGCATCTCATGCGCTTCTACTCGCCCATCGGGAAGCGCATGGTGGAGTACGCCGAGACGATCGGGCCGGCGTTGGGCATCGATCCGAAGAGAGCGTTCCTCGACGGCATCAATCCGGTGAAGGGGCGCGAGTGGCACACGCACTTCCCGGATAAGATCGCCTTCGACTCGGAGATGGCCATCCGCGGCGGGCGCGCCGGCATCGTCTTCGCCACGGTGAACGACGCGCGCGCGCTGGTGGACACGCCGCTGGATACCTCCGCGCGCCTGAACATCGACAACCTCCAACAGCAGACGCGGATGCTCGTGTGTCTGGTGCACGAGTTCCTCAACGACGCGACGCACCAGGAGCAGGCGCTGAAGCGGGTGCGGGCGCTGAAGAAGCTCGACGAGCTGAAGGACGTGCGCGGGAGTGTGCTGGAGTTCCGGCGCAAGAAGAGCTTCCTGCCGAGTACGCCGGTGCCGCACGCGCTGGTGCTCGTGCAGGGCCGCTACAAGATGATGATGGGCGTGCACACGGACATCTGGGACATGGCAGCCGAGGACAGCACGTTTGTGCTGCGGGGAGAGATGATCGACCGGGCGGCCCGGCTCGAGGCGTACGGCATCGAGGGTGCCACGGGCGACATCGTTTACGCGCCGGATTTGGGGCCGGAGGGCGAGGTGCGGTACCCGCGGGAGGTCTATGGGCGAGCGGGGCTCAGGCGGCCCGTGATCGCCTTCCCGTGTGCGGCGACGTCGATCTTCGACCTGGTTGACGAGCGGTACTTCGAGGCGCTCGAGCAGCTCTTCGTGTTCAACGCGGAGGACTTCAGTGAGCCGCGCAGCTACGGCTACTCGCTCCCGCTGGCGGCGACGCAGGCGGCGGAGTTCCCATCGTACATCGAGCCGTGTGCGGTTGTGTACTCGATGCCCGACATGCGCGTCCAGGTGGCCATGGGGATGGGGCTCATCGGCCTGCGGATGGTGCTGACCAACGCGCCCGGGGCGGGAATCGGGCCGGTCACCGCCCCCGCGCCCGAGGCGGCAGGCATGATTGACCGGCCGCGCGCCGAGGGGTACGGCTTCGTGGCCAGCGAGACGCCGGCCATTCCCTACACGCCCTACCAGGCGGCGCACGACATGTGGACGCTGGACGAGTGGCGGATGGGAGAGCTGCGAGAGCGAGGGATCCGGAACCAGCGGCTCGACACGCTCCACGCGCTCGCCGCGCGGACGCTGGCCGAGAGCCGGCAGGCGCTCGCGGATCGGCGCTACGACGCGGCGATGTCGGCCGCGCGCCATGCCTGGGCCTACGAGTCGCGCGCGTACCCTGACGTGCAGAACACGGCGACGGACGTGGTCAAGGGCGTCCTGTTCTACCTGGCGCTGCTGCTGCCGTTCGCGTACTTCGGCGAGCGGCTTCTGTTCGCGATCCCCGATGTGCGCATCAACCGGCGCGTGGGGGCGACGCTGCTCGTCTTCGCCGTCATGTTCTTCCTGCTGTATCTGGTCCATCCGGCGTTCAGGCTGCCGCGGCTCAATCCGCTCATCATCCTCCTGGCCTTCGTGATCATGGCGCTGGCGGTGATCGTCATCGCCATCGTGACGTCCAAGTTCAACGAGACGCTGCGGCAGATCAAGCGGGACGAGAGCGGGACGCACACGGCCGATGTGGGGCGGTGGTCGGCGGCGGCGGCGGCATTCACGCTGGGAATCGCCAACATGCGGCGGCGCAAGACGAGGACGACGCTCACGTGCATCACGCTCGTCCTGCTCACATTCACGGTGCTGTCGTTCACGTCCGTGCGCTCGTTCATCCGGGACAACAAGATCCGCCTCTCGTATCCGCCCACGTACCCGGGGATCATGATCCGCGACCGTTCCTGGATGCCGCTCAAGCAGCAAGTGCCGGCCATCGTGCGGAACGAGATCGGCGGGGACGGGCACGTGGCGCCGCGGGCGTGGCTCTGCTCCCCGGACATCGAGAAGGAGTTCTTCGTTGACATCGTCTCAGGGGCCGACGCGAGCAAGACGTACGCCGCCAATGTCCTGCTCGGGCTCTCGGCCGAGGAGCGGCACGTCACGGGCATCGAGGAGGCACTGCTGCCCGGCGGCCGGTGGTTTGCGCCGGGGGAGAAGGACGTGTGTGTGCTGCCCGAGTCGGTGGCGGCGAAACTCGCCATCGCGCCGTCGGATGTAGGCAGGGCCGACGTGCGGGTGTTCGGGAGCGCATACCGTGTGGTCGGGCTGCTGCGGGAGAGCGAGTTCCGGCGGTTGCTGGACCTGGACGGGGAGCCGCTCTCGCCGGTGAACTATGCGCAGCTTCGGCCGGAGATCATTGAGGAGCTGAAGCGGCAGGCGGCGCAGCGCTTCCAGATCGGCACCCAGGGGACGGCGTCGCTGCTCCAGGAGTATCGGCACTTCGCGCCGTACTCGCTGGCGATACTGCCGTACGAGACCACCATGCGCCTCAACGGCACCGTGCGGTCCGTTGCCATTCGCTACGTGGAGGGCGTCGGCGTCCAGGAGCAGGTGGAGCGGCTCATGAAGCGGCTGGCGCTCAGCCTCTACGCGGGCATGGGCGGGCGCACGTACCTGTACAGCTCCGTCGGGCTCACGTCCTTCTCCGGGCTGCAGAACCTGGCGATCCCGATCCTCATCGCGGCGATGATCGTACTCAACACCATGCTCGGCTCAGTGTACGAGCGGACGCGGGAGATCGGGATCTATAGCTCGGTGGGGCTCGCGCCGATTCACGTGTCCATGCTCTTCCTGGCGGAGGCGAGCGTGTTCGCCAACATCGGGGCGATCATCGGGTATCTGCTGGGGCAGATCGTTGCCAAGATCATCGGCGCCGCCGGCACGGGCATCGAGCTGAACTACTCGTCCCTGTCGGCCGTCGGCGTGACCGTCGTCGTGATGGGCGTTGTGATCGCGTCCACCATATACCCCTCGAAGAGGGCGGCGGAGATCGCCACGCCGGGCATGGAGCGCAAGTGGCGCGTTCCCGAGCCCGAGGGCGACCTGATGGTCATGAAGCTGCCGTTCACGTTCACGGGCCGCGATGCCCTGGCCGCGTGCGCGTTCCTCAAGGAGTGGTTCGACGAGTTCGTTGGGTACGCGGGCGGGGACTTCCTGGCCGAGAACGTCCGCATGGAGCTACTCGAAACTCCCCTGGGCGCCGGCTCCGCGGTGAAGCTCCGCATGTGGCTGGCGCCCTATGACCTCGGAGTGAGTCAGAGCTTCGAGCTCGATGTGACGCCGACGGGCGAGCAGGAGGTGTCGGACATCAGCCTCCGGCTCACGCGGGAGGCCGGCGACATCAGCTCGTGGGTGAAGACGAACTCCCTCTTCCTCAGCGCTCTCCGGAAGCAGTTCCTCATCTGGCGCACCGTGCCGCCGAGTCAGAAGGCCCAGTACGCGGATCGCGGGCAAGCGATATTGCGGGGTGAGGTCGTGGAGGCGGAGGCATAGCACCGTCTCGCGGGCCTGTCGTGTGGTGAGGACGGGAGGGTGCGGAAGTAGGCGTCGGGAAAGATGATCCGGATGTGATGCGTATGGTGGGCCGTCGATTTCTCATTGCACTGCTCGGCTCGGCGCTGCTGCTGGCCGGGCTCTTTCCTGGGGGGATGGCAGCAATGGCGCAGACGCTGAAAGCCGGCGCGGCGCGCAGCAACATCACGCCGCCGCTCGGGACGCTGCTTGCCGGATCGTTCTCGCCGAGGACGTCCAAGGACGTGCACGACGAGCTGTATGCGAAGGCGCTCGTGCTGGAGAGCGGCGAGACGCGCATCGCCGTCGTCGTGTGCGACCTCATCGCCGCGCCGCGGCAGTACCTGGACAAGTCCAAGCAGCGCATCCAGGAGCAGTGCGGGATCCCACCGGAGAACGTGCTGATCTCGTGCACGCACACGCATACGGGTCCGTCGCCGTGCGGGCTGCTGGGGACGCCGGGGGAGCCCGAGTACATGGAGTGGGCGGCCGTCAAGATCGCCGACAGCGTGCAGCTCGCGCTCAATCGGCTGCAGCCCGCGCGACTCGGCTACGCCGTCGGCAGTGAGCCGGGGCAGGTGTTCAACCGGCGATTCCGGATGAAAGACGGCTCCGTGCGGATGAACCCCGGGCGCAACAACCCTGACATCGTGGAGCCCGTCGGGCCCATCGACCCGGATGTGGGTGTGCTGGCAGTCGAGTCCACCGAGGGGGAGCCCATCTGCCTGCTGGGCAACTACGCGCTCCACTATGTCGGCGGCGGCAGCGGGACGTCGATCTCGGCGGACTACTTCGCGTTCTTCGGCGATGCCGTGCGCAAGATGATCGGCAAAGACTTCGTCGTCATGATGAGCAACGGGTTCTGTGGCGACGTGAACAACGTTGACGTCTCAGGTGAGGCGCCGAAGCAGCCGCCGTACGGTCAGGCTCGCAAGGTGGCGCGGATCGTGGCGGCGGAGGCCATCAAGGTGTGGAAGGAGATCGAGCTCACCGATGAGGTCGAGCTGCGGTCGGCCCTGTCGGAGCTGCCGGTGAGGCGGCGGCCGGTGACGCCGCAGATGGTGGCCGAGGCGAAAGAGAAGCTGAAGACCCTCCCGGACAAGATCACGCGCGAGCGCGTGTACGCCGACGAGGTCATCTACCTGAGCGAGTGGCCGGAGCAGGAGAAGACGTGGGTGCAGGCGGTGGGGATCGACGATCTCGGGCTGGTGGCATGCCCGGGGGAGATGTTCGTGGAGCTGGGCCTGGAGATCAAGCGCGAGTCGCCCTTCGGGACGACGTTTACTATCGAGCTGGCGAACGATTATGCCGGCTACATACCGACGGTGAAGGCCTTCGATGAGGGCGGCTACGAGACGTGGTTCGCCCGGTCGAGCCGCATGGTGCCGGAGACGGGGCCGGCGATGGTGGCGGAGTCGCTGCGGCTGCTGGGCCAGGTCAAGGGAGAGAACTGATCGGCGCACACAGCGCAGCATGGACATCACAGCGATCCGGCAGGAGTTCCCTGTCACAGACAGCCTCATCCACCTGAACCACGCGGGCGTGTCGCCCATATCGCGCCGGTGCGCCGAGGCTATCGAGGCGCACACGGAGGACGCGCTGCAGCATGGGACGCTGCACAGCGGCGAGTGGAAGAGGGACGCCAGCCGGGCCCGCAGACGGCTCGCAGAGCTGATGGGCGCCGACCCGCGCGAGATCGCGTTCACGAAGAACACCACGCACGGGATCATCATCGCGGGCAATAGCATCCCCTGGCGCGACGGCGACAACGTCATCATCACGAACCTGGAATTCCCGGCGAACGTGTACCCGTGGCTCAGCCTGCAGCGCCGTGGCGTGGAGACGCGCATCGTGGAGCATCGGGA
>JASFTE010000056.1:0-12740 GCA_050114035.1 Armatimonadota bacterium
GCCGCGCCGCTACACGGGGCGATGGGGAAGTGTCCGGTTTTCGTCCCCCTCCATTATATATGGTCAACTAAAGGGGGGGGTGTCATAGAAAAGGCGAAAATCGTGCTTCTGCGGGCTGTACGGGGATTTTTGGCCGGGGGCTGCGCCGTAAACGGAGGCGATTCGGGGCACTTTGGCCCAGTCAACTCAGAGGGGTTTTGTCACAAGTATTCTCGGGGTCGGTGGAGCGCTGTGCGGGCCGATCGGGGCCAATTGAGTGGGAGGTTCGTGCGTGGTTGGGGCTAGCGAAGTCCGCGCCCCCGGGGAGGGGCACCCCAGGCGCAGGGGGAATCCTCCGGAGCATCTGTGCTGACGAACTATGGAAGCTCGCCGACTCGTCGTGCCGACGGGCCGGCGCCAAACCAAACCAAGGGGAGTGTCTCATGGGACCACAGGGGAAGAACATCGGATACGATGATACGCCAATCCTGCCCGGCACCAACTGGCACGTGCACGACGGCACGCGACCACAGCCTCGAGTCGTCACACCGGGCGACCCGCCCTCCGACGCGGTCGTGTTGTTCGACGGCGCCGACTTCTCGGGTTGGGTCGGCAAAGACGGCGGCGAGCCGCAGTGGAAGCTCGGGGACGGCTACATGGAGACCGTGGGGAGGGTCGGCAACATCGAGACCAGGGAGCACTTCGGCGACTGCCAGCTCCACCTGGAGTTCGCCTGCCCGTCCGAGGTCCACGGCGAGAGCCAGGGGCGCGGCAATAGCGGGGTGTTCCTCATGGGGCGGTACGAGATCCAGGTGCTGGACTGCTACGAGAATCCAACGTACGCCGATGGTTCCACCGGCGCGATCTACGGTCAGTGGCCGCCCCTCGTCAACGCCTGCAAACCGCCCGGCGAGTGGCAGGAGTACGACATCGTCTGGGAGGGGCCCCGGTTCGAGGGCGGCAGCGTCGTCCGGCCTGCCTTCGTCACCGTCCTGCTCAACGGCATCGTGCTCCACCATCGCGCGGAGCTGCGGGGTGTCACGAGTCACCGGGTCGTGACCGAGTACGAGCCGCACGATCCCGTTGGCCCGCTGCAGCTCCAGGATCACGGCGACCCGGTGCGGTTCCGCAACATCTGGTACCGGCCGCTCACGGGCTACGACGAGGGCTAGGAGCACTCCTGCCTTCTTGAGCGGCAGCGGTGAGAATCGCGGACAATCGGCTCCGTGCGGGATGCGTCAGGGCTCACATCCCAGCAAGGGATGCAGCCGTGGCGGCTTTGCGCGCCCCTGAGGCCGTCCTCAAGGTCCTATCCCTGTTCAGCGCTCTGCCGGCCCGACCCCACAAGATGGACGGAACGGGGGGGAGGCGCTGGCAGGGGTTCGCCGGTGAGGCCGAGGGGGCCTGGCGTCAGTGGCCTGACGAGGATCGCGTGTATCCAGCAGAGAATGGTACAGGCGGGGTGACAAGCTATGCCAAGTCCTGGTGCAGGTCCGCGCCTGGATTCCGACGTCATAGAACGGTGCTTTCCGGCCATCGCCGCCGTGGACCTGGATCGCCTCGGACACGTTTTCCGTCAGGTCGCCCGTCTCTACGCCGTCCCTGGCCCTAGTCCATTGGGTGAGGAGGTGGAGGATTTCGTCATACATGGCCCAACCCACGTGAATGGCGTGATCCGTCAAGCGGCCCTCCTGGCGAGCACTGAACAGCGCATGCGGTCTGTCCATGCTTTCCCGCTGCTTGCGGCCGCCTGCTTGCACGATGTCGGCATGGCCCTGCTACCAAGGCCAGAATGCCGCGGCAAGCATCACGAACTGTCGGCTGAGTGGGTGAGGGACAACTGGTACGGCCTTGGATTGGAGGCGGCCGAACTAGAGCCGGTCGCGACGCTGTGCCGGTATCACAGCCGCGCTTGCGACCTGCGCGACTTGAACGCGCAGCCATGGCTGGCACAGATGGCCGCGACGCTCCGGCTGGCTGACGCGTGCGACGCCGGCCCGAGCCGCGGGCCCCTTGCGGTCTGGAAACGAAGGCGAAGGAAGTTCGGTGTGCCTTCCAGGCATTTCTGGGTCATGCACCGAATGATCCAGCAGGTGACCATCGCCCCTCGGGAGCGGCGGATCTATGTCACGCCAACGAGGACCAAGGACGAATTCACGTTCCTCGCCCGACGGCTCTGCGCCGACATAGACGCGGAGATCCTCCAGTGCTGGGGCCATGCCGGATTCTGGAATCCCACGACTCTCAGAGAGCCCTCTGACGACGCGCCGCTCATGAGCGCCAGGCAGTTGAAGGCGCAAGAGATGGTGCTGGCCGGCGCTCACTTCTACGGCGAGCCCAAGAGGACGATGACGAGCTCGAGCGAGCTGGTCGAGTTCTATATCGACGGCGTCATCGCTCTCGCTCGAGCTGCGCGCACGGCAAGGCAATGGCAGCGGGCGAAGCCCGCCCTGAAGGCCTTGACACGGGAGGTCTTCGAGCGCGGGGCCCACCTTCACTCGCTGTGGTATCTGGCAGACGAAGTGAAGCGCTACCTTCGCCGGCGCAACAAGACAGGGCTACCTCTGGCCAGGCGATTCGGACATCTGCGGGACCAACGGATGCCCGGCCTCCTGGACGAGGTGGCGCGCAACGCCTGGGAGGCTATTTCTCGCAGACTCCCGCCCAACCAGCGGACACTGCGACTCATGCTCTTCGGCCGAAGCGCGCCAGTGAGTCGGCTGCTGCGCCTCTTGGCAAGGAAGAAGGACATCCGGACGACGGTACTGGCGCCCGTGCTGCGGCCCGTCGCGGAGGGAGAGAACCTGGGCGTAGGCGATGCCGTACGCGAGGCGGAGTGTGGGGGCGAGGAGTCGCGACGACTGACCCTCGAAGTTGTGCCCAATACGCACCTGACCGATGCAATCGCACAAGCCGACGCCGTGTTGATGGGGTGTGAGGGCGTGGATAGCCGTGGGAACGTCCACAACAGCGCGGGGTGCCTCGCGCTCGGTCGTCTGGCCAAGCATGCAAGCAAGCCGGTCCTTGTCCTGACAGAGAGCTGGAAGGTACTGGAGCCGCCGTGGGCTGTCGAGCTACCCTCGTTCGATCGCAGGCTGTTCGTGCGCGAGGCAGGCATCTACTCATACCTTGAGGAAGCGAACGGGTCGGGGTGTCCTGAGGAGAATGGGTTGGCTGTGTCCGAGCGCATGGCGGCGCGGGAGCGGCTCGTGTCTGCCATCGTCACGGAGAAGGGGGCCGCCTCTCCCAGGGAGGCGTGGAAGACGAACGAAGGAAAGCCGGTGAAGATCCCGTGGCTGAAGCCATTCTAGCGCTTGATGTGGACAATACCCTCATGCCGGTGGATGAGCCGGCGGAGCGGAGTGTGCTTGAGGCGCTGGAGATACTCCAGAGGACTGACTACCTGCCGGTACTGGCCTCCGGGAAACCGGCCGCGTACCTGAGCGGGCTGGCACGTGGGATCGGACTCATGCCTTGCGGCATCATCGCCGAGAACGGAGCTGTGACGTGGGCCAACTGCACGATGCCGCCAGAGGCCATCGACATGGGCATTGAGGCCTACCAGCGCGAGGCACTGCGAGAGATTCGGCACGCGATCGTGGAGGAGTTCTCGGACGGCGTGTTCCTCCAGCCAAACGAGGTGAACGTGACAGCCTTCCCGCGCGGCCGGAACGAGGAGGAGAGGGAGCGGGGAGTGGGGGAAGTGGCCGACTTCGTGGAGCCCCTCGTCCCGGAGGGCATCACGATGTACAGACACATAGACAGCATAGACTGCACGCCATGCCACTGTGACAAGGGCAAGGCCCTGCGTGCCCTTGCTGCGCATTACGAGGTTCCGCTTTGCCGCGCAGCCGCTGTGGGTGATGGGGAGAACGATCTGCCTATGCTGCGGGAGGCAGGCCTGGCCATTGCCGTGGGCACAGAGTCGGCGGCGGCGAAGGAAACACGCGTCGTGGTAGATAGCTTTCCGGAGGCTCTGATCACGCTCGGCGACTTCGTCGAGAAGCTAGCGCAGGGGCAATAGCGGAGCGCCCGGCGATAGCTCTGCCCACACGCCGCCTACGTCGCCAGCGGCTGCACGGTCCGCATCACCTGCTCGATATCGAAGGGCTTGTGCAGGATCATCACCGGGTCGAGCTTCGCCGCCTCGCCCACCAGCGGATCGGCGGGGAAGCCCGTCATGATCACGACGCGCGCCTTGGGCTGCCGCTCCCTTATCCGCTTCATCACCTCGACCCCATCCATCTCCGGCAGCTTGAGGTCGAGGAATACCATGCTGAAGTCGTGCGCCCGGCAGGCCTGCAGCGCCTGCTCGCCGTTCTCGGCCACCACCACCTCGATCCCCTCGGAGCGCAGGTTGCTCGCGAAGAGGTCGAGTATGCCATGGTCGTCGTCCACCACGAGCACCCATGGCCGCCCCACCCCCTCCTTGGCGCGACACCGCTGCTCCAGCGTCTCGCGCCGGAAGCGCCACTGCCGCCCCACCTTGAAACCCGGAAGCTCACCCGACTCCGCCAGCTTGTACACCGTCATGATGTGCATTTGCAGCAGCTCTGCGACGTCCCGTGCCGTCAAGATGTCCTGCATCGTAGCGGTCCCCCCAGGCCTGCTAAGGCTCCCCGGCCCGTGCAGCGCACGGACACGAGTTCCCACCCGGTGCGACAGTGTCCCCACACATACCTAACGCTCTTAGGTGCCACCTGTCAAGAGGCAATGTACCATGCGTCAGCCTAATCCAGCCAATGGGACCTTAGTTATCACCGACCGGGGCACGCTGGAGACGGTTGCAGCATTCTGCTGCAGCCATCAAACGCAGAGGCCGGGCCTTCCGGCCCGGCCATTGCTCCAACGACGATGCGGAGGCGCTGGCTAGTAGGTCTCTTTCAGCCCGTCGTGCTCCGGCTCCACGTACCGGGCGAACCACTCCTCCATCTCCGCCCGCAGCTCCCTGGCCCGGCTCGCGTGCGTCGCATCGTCCGCCAGGTTGCGCCGTTCGTCCGGGTCGTTCCTCAGGTCGTAGAGATCGTGCGGCCCGTCCGGGTACCGGTGCACGTACTTCCATGCCTCCGTCCGGATCATCCGCACCGGCCCGTACTCGTCGTACACGACCACAAAGTCGTTCCCCGCCTCGCCCGAGCCGTCCAGCACGGGCGCGAAGCTCCGCCCGGGCAGATTCCGCCCCTCGGGCAGCGGCAGATCCGCGTAGTCCAGCAGCGTCGGCAGGAAATCGTACGCCGACACCATGGTATCGTCAACGCGCCCGGCCGGAATGCGCTCCGGATGCCGCGCGATGAAGGGCACGAGCACCGAGTTCTCGTACATGTTGCGCGGATGCGTCCCGTTCCCCTTGCCCCAGAACCCGTGATGCCCGCAGCTGAATCCGTTGTCGCTCACGAACACCACGAGCGTATCGTCGGCCAGGTTCAGCTCGTCCAGCCGATCGAGGATCCGCCCCACATTGCCGTCCATCGCCGTGACGGCGGCGAAGTAGCCCTTGAGCATCTCCCGATTCCCGAGGCAGTTGTCCGTCAGCCGCCCGGCCCACGGGTGCTTCGGCTCCTGCGGGCACGATTCGAACGCGCAGTCGTCGTACGAGTCCACGATGTCCTGCGGGTGCCCCGTCCACGGGCTGTGCGGCGCGGTGTAGTGCACGCTCAGGTAGAAGCGCTCGTCCTTGCTGGCATCGATGTACTTCAGCGCCTCGTCAGTGATCACGTCCGTGACGTACCCTGGCTCGTCCACGAGTTCCCCGTCGCGCACCATGGGGGCGTTGTTGTACTGCCCGCCGCCGCGCTGGTGCACGAACCAGAAGTCGAAGCTGTGCTGCGGGTGCTGGCTGTCGCCCATGTGCCACTTGCCGCTGATCCCGCACCTGTAGCCGTGCTCGGCCATCACGTCCGTATAGGCCACCTCATCGGCCAGGAACCGCACCGCCTCGGGCCCGACGTTCTGCCTATTGATCCACTCGTGGATGCCGTGCTGCGAGCAGATGCGCCCCGTCAGGAGGGTGCCCCGACTCGGACTGCACACGGGGGTCGCCACGAAGAACTTGCTGAGGCGCGTACCCTCGGCGGCCAACCGATCCAGGTTCGGCGTCCGGATCTCCGGATTCCCACAGCACCCCGCCGCCCACGGTCCTTGATCGTCCGTCAGGATGAAGACCACATTCGGCCGATCGGCTGCGTCACTCATTCCTGAAGCCCCCTCAGTGGGATCTGCTGCCATCGCCGGCGCGCGCAAGCCCTGCAGGCCGGCGGCCTGCGCGACACCGGCGGTGGTGAGCACGGCCGAGCGCTGGAGGAAGTGTCGGCGATTCATTGCACGCCACCGCCACTGCGTTCGCCGGACGACGGCGGTTCACCTTGTGCTCCAGAGGGCTGAAGTGGAATGGGAGCGGCCGCAAGGAGGACCGCCTGCTGTCAACGCGAATTCAGGAGTGAGTTAGCTGGCGGTTGGTGGAATGCCGAGTGACTTGTGAGGGCAATCCCATCAAAGACTGGCGAGACAGAATCGAGATCAACCCGCGGGTCATGCTGGGCAAGCCCGTCATCACGGGCACCCGCATACCGGTGGAGCAAATCCTCCGCAAACTCGCCGCGGATATGAGCGTGGACGCGATCCCGCGGGATTACCCGCGGCTGACGCGCGAGGACATCCACGCTGCTCTCGCCTACGAGTCAGAGTCGGGCGGGGCGGCCTCGACCGACAGACACCCCTCGGCTGCCTCATGGATGTTCCGGAGCACCCCCTGCAGCGTCTCCCCTTGGGATTCTGGGGACACCTCACTGAATCACTGACTCCCCCAGCCGTTGATGCTATCGCGGCTGCATGGCCAGGCTGGCACGGGTCGTAGCTCCAGGCGTACCCCATCACGTCACGCAGGGCGGCCCCAAGGGTCGGTGGCAACACCGACGCGAAGAACAGGTGGGGTATCCCCGCAATTCCGCTCCTGGCTTGGGAGTGACCCTCCGGCTCGGGGCGCGCTGTGTCAGTCTGCCTCGGCTGACTTGGCCGCCTGGACGAAGGCGCGCACGTAGTCGGGCGACTTCACGCCGGGGGATGACTCGACGCCGCTGGCCACATCGACGCCGGCGGGTCGGGCGGCGGCGACGGCGGTGGCGACGTTGTCGGGATCCAGGCCGCCAGCGAGGAAGACCGGCGCGCGGCAGCGCCCGATGAGCCGGTCGGCCGCGGCCCAGTCGCTGGTGAGGCCCGTGCCCCCTCGGAGGTCGGGTGACGCGGCGGTGTCGAGCAGGATGATGTCGGCGCCGGCCTCAGTGTGGCTGGCCATGCGGTCGGCCAGCGTGGGGGTATCGCCCAGCCGCGGGGGGCCGGGCCGCGAGTGCACCACCTTCCACACCTGGCAGGGGAGCGTCCGCTTGAGCTCCGCGACCATCCCCGGCGTCTCGCCGCCGTGGAGCTGGACCGCGAAGGGACTCAGCACGTCACATGCCGCCCGGACCTGGTCGGAGGGTGCATCGAGGAAGACCACCACGAGGGGGATGGAACACGCGGCCCGCACCTGAGCCGCCTGTTCGACAGTTACGGACCGCGGGGACTGGGGCACGTGGAGGATCACGCCGGCGAAGTCCGCCCCCGCCGACACCGTGAGCTCGGCGTCCTCCGGAGTCCTGTTCCCGCAGATCTTCACGTCGATGCTCATTGACCTATCACGCGCTCCAGCACCCGCAGGAAGTTGCCGCCGAGCACCTTCGCGATGGCCTCGTCGGTCATGCCGCGCTGCGCCATCGTCTCCGTGAGCTCGGGCAGGAGCCCCGCGTGGGCGGGGGCCGGGACCGTGTCGCGGCCCATGCCGTCGAAGTCCGCGCCGATGCCCACGTGGTCTTCTCCGATGAGTTCGATCACGTACAGCATGTGGTCCACGACCTGATCGAGGGTCCCCTGCTCGTCCTGCTGGACGAACTTCGGCACGAAGGAGATGCCGATGACGCCGCCATTGCCCGCCAGCGCCCGGAGCTGATCGTCCGTGAGGTTGCGCCAGTGTGGGGAGAGGGCGAAGGCGTTCCCGTGGGAGAAGACGACGGGGCGTGTGGTGAGCTCGAGCGTCTCGACGAACGTGCAGTCGTTGGCGTGGGACAGGTCGATGACGATCCCCAGGCGGTTCATCTCCTGCACGGCGTCGCGGCCGAAGTCCGTCAGCCCGTTGTCGAGCGTGCGGGCGTGCTCACGGTCGGCAAGCGTGCAGAAGTCGAAGTGGCTGCGCTGCTTCTGCAGCCCATGGTCCTCCGGGGCCTCGCCATGCGTGACGCCCGCCACGCGCACGCCGAGCTGGTGCAGCATCCGCAGGGACGCGAGCTCCGCGCACAGGCACGTGCTGCTCTCGAGTTGGCACACGAGGGCGACTTTGCCCTCGGCCTTCGCCCGGCGGATGTCGCCGGCGGTCAATGGGATCATGAAGTCGTCCGGGTACTTGCGCACGTGCTCGTGCACGGCATCCATGAGTCGGAGGGACCGGACGAGGTCCGTGTCGCCCACCATGGAGAAGAGCGCCGTCACGCCGCCCGCGCGCATGCGGGGCAGGTCAACGTGATACCCGGGCGCATCGGGCACGAAGTCCATGGCGTCGCCTCGCGCCATGCGGGCGATGAGGCTGTCGTTGTGGCCGTCGATGATGATGGCCCTCTCGTGCACGGCCTGCGCTTCGGCACTGGCCTGCTGCATCGTTCGGAGCTCCTTGTGTTGTGCTGCGGCGTCCCTCCGGCGATCGCCACGGGCGTTGTTTGGCCACGGGGGGGGGAGGTACCTGCCGGCAGAGGCACCCGTGTCCGCCTTGCCCTGCTCCCCCGAGAAGGGATGTGCCCCGCCGTGAGGAACAGACCGGTGCCTGGCGCCTGACTTTGCCGGCCGCGGTGGTCCCACCGGGCGGGTGATGAACGTTTTCACACAAGGAGGGTATGGAGATGCGGACTCTCATGGCCGTAACGCTGCTTGTCGGTATGGCGCTGTGCCTGGCCGCCAGTGCGTCGGCCGAGCCGAGCCTCTATGGCTACACGGGGCTCATCGTTGCACCCACGGCGCGTGTCGCTCCACTGGACTACGTGGAGGCGGGGCTCAACACCAATGAGCTAGAGGACTTCGACGACGTGACGTGGCTCGCGAACTTCGGGGCCAACGAGGGGCTCGAGGTGGGGTTTGCGCACATCGAGATGCGCGGCGGGGTACAGGAGACGGTCATCAACGGCAAGTACGTGCTGCGGCAGGAGGACGACGACCGGCCGGCCATTGCCGTCGGCGTGTTCGATATCACCGACGGGATTGACGCCACCGCATACCTTGCGCTCTCGAGGAGCTACGGCAAGGAGCTGGGAAGCGTTCGGGGCAAGGAGACGCGGCTGCTGAGCCTGCACGGCGGGTTCGGCGGGGGCCTGATTGACGGCTTATTCGTCGCCAGCGAGCTGCAGATCGGCAAAGAGGTGACGGCCCAGTTCGAGTGGGTGAGCGACAACTTCAACACGGGTGCCGTGCTGCGGCCGTGCGACCGGCTGACCGTCGGCGCCGCCTGGGTGGACTTCAACGACGTGGCCGTCACGGCCAGCCTGGGGTTCCAGATCAAGTAGGCTTCCCTGGCCGACGCGGGCTCGCGGGCGGGAGCCCGCGCCAGGCCGATGGCGAGTAGCCACCACATCATGTTGCGGCTCCGAGGGGGATGTCGGCGATGGCAGAGCGCAAAGTCGCCCTCGCGGTGGGCGCACATCCTGACGACGTCGAGTTCGTGATGGCCGGGACGCTGGCGCTGCTCGGTGACGCCGGTTACGAGCTCCATATCTTCACCGTGGCCAATGGGAGCTGCGGTACCGCGTCGCACGGGCAGGAGGAGATCATCGCCCTGCGGCGGGAGGAGGCGCAGAAGGCGGCCGAGCTCATCGGCGCCAGGTGCCACCCGGGCCTGGTGAACGACATCGAGATCTACTACGCGGACGACCTGCTGCGGCGGGTGACGGCGGTGGTGCGGGAGGTGGAGCCGGAGATCGTGCTGATCCCCTCGCCCGTTGACTATATGGAGGACCACCAGAACACGAGCCGCCTGATGGTGACGGCGTGCTTCTGCCGCGGGATGCGGAACTGGAGGAGCGACCCGCCGCGTGATCCGACCATGCAGGACGTGTACGTGTACCACGCGCAGCCGCACAGCAGCCTGGATATCCTGCGCCACGCCGTGGTGCCATCGCTGTTTGTGGACGTGAGCGATAAGATCGACCTCAAGGAGCAGATGCTGCGCTGCCACGCGACGCAGAAGGAGTGGCTCGACGTGAGCCAGGGCATGGACTCGTACCTGGCGACGATGCGGCGGGGATGCGAGCGCGTGGGCGAGATGGCTCCGCGGCGCATGGGCTATGCGGAGGGCTTCCGGCAGCACATGCACCCGGGTTTCTCGGCTGAGGATGCCGACCGGCTCAGCGAGGTGCTGTCCGACACGATGCAGCGGGGCGCCGACTGGTGGTGAGCAATGGCCAGAGAGAAACGCACCCGACGCCGCTTCCTCCGCGCTGCCGCCGGTACGGCAGCGCTCTCGGTCCTGGGCTCCAGGCGTGACGCGGCGGCGGCGGAGCAGCCGAATGTGCTGTACGTATTCAGCGACCAGCACCGGGACTGCTCCATGCCGGGGGAGCCGTTCTCGGACATCCAGGCGCCGAACATGATGCGTCTGGCGCGGGAGGGCGTCCGGTTCCGTAACTGCATCTCGAACTATCCGGTCTGCTCGCCGTACCGGGCGACGCTCATCACGGGCAAGTGGCCCTATCACTCCGGCGTCATTGACAACAGGATCCGCGTGGAGAGCGACGGGAACTCGGTCGGCGATGTGTTCCGGAAGGCGGGCTACCGCACGGGGTACGTGGGCAAGTGGCACCTGCAGGGGCAGCCCGGACCCTACCAGGAGCCCGGGGCTGCTCGGCACGGGTTCGACTGGTGGCGCGTCTGGTACAACACGAACAGGCACTGGGATAAGTCCTACTACTACGAGGACAGCGCGGACGCGAAGCGCACGCCCAAGGGGTACAACGCGACGCTGATGACGGAGCAGGCGCTGGACTTCGTCCGGCGCAACACGGGCGAGCAGCCGTGGTGCCTGTTCGTGTCGCTGAATCCGCCGCACTCCAACTTTCTCGACGCTCCGGACGAGCAGAAGCAGCTCTACGACGCGGAGGCCCGTCCCTGGCGGCCCAATGTGCCGGAAGAGCGCCGGCAGAATGACCGGATGCGCCGGGTGGCCCAGGGGTACTCGGGGCACATCAGCGCGGTGGATAGGGAGCTGGGGCGGCTGCTGGATGCGCTGGATGAGACGGGCCAGGCGCGGAATACCATCGTGGCGTACTCGTCCGATCACGGCGAGATGCTCGGCTCCCAGAACCGCACGGGCAAGCGTCTCCCGTGGGAGGAGTCGTGCCGCATCCCCTTCGTCGCGCGATGGCCGGCGGGCATGCCGGCCGGGCGCGAGGTGCAGACGCTCTTCGGGGCCATCGACACGATGCCGTCGCTGGTGGGCCTCGCGGGGCTGGCTGTGCCCGGCACCTGCGACGGCCTCGACCTCTCGGCGGCCTTCCGCGGCGAGGCGGCGCGGGAGCCGGAGTCGCAGTTCATCATGCACATCGACAAGCACCACGCCTCGGGCGGCATCAAGCATCCGGCACCGGTGTTCCGCGGCGTGCGGACGGATCGGTACACGTACGCGCGGTGGCGGGACGGCCCGTGGCTGCTGTACGACAACCAGGAGGATCCCTTCCAGCAGAGCAACCTCATTGACGACCCGAAGCGGAAGAAGCTGGCATCGGAGCTGGAGGGCGTTGTCCGGGACTGGCTGAAGGCGGCCGACGACCCGGGGGACCTGAGGTTGGCGGATGCGTAGCGGCCGGTGACCCGGGCAGCACAGCTTGACCAGCAAGCTGTGCCACACGGTTGGAGGGTCAATAGGGGCAGAACATTGACAAATGGCCCCCGGGTGGGTGATGCCGGAGGTACATATGGCATGGGCCAGACGATGGCGGAGAAGATCCTGTCGGCGCACGCCGGCAGGGAGGTGACGGCGGGCGAGTATACGACGCTGTGTGTGGATCTGGCGTACGTGCAGGACGGCACCGGGCCGCTCGCCGTGCGGCAGATGGACGAGATGGGTCTCAAATCCCTCGGCGACCCGACGCGCTCCATCGTGTTCCTGGACCACGCCTCCCCGAGCCCGCGGCAGGAGCTGAGCAACGACCACAAGTTCCTGCGCGGCTTCTGCGAGCGCAGCGGCGCCAACCTCTCGGACGTCGGATACGGCATCTCCCATAACGTGGTGAGCGAGTACTACGTGAGGCCCGGCGACGTCATCGTCGGCGCGGACTCCCACACGTGCACCGGCGGGGCCCTCGGGGCCTTCGCCACCGGGATGGGCTCCACGGACATCGCGGTGGCCATGGCGCAGGGGCAGACCTGGATGCGCGTGCCGGAGTCATGGCGGGTGCACGTCACCGGCGAGTGGCCGACGGGCGTGTACAGCAAGGACTTCATGCTGCACTTCATCGGGAGCGTGAGGGCCGATGGCGCCACGTACAAGGCCGTCGAGTTCCTCGGGCCGGCCATGGAGGGACTGAGCATGACCGGCCGCTTCACCATGGCCAACATGGGCGTGGAGTGCGGGGCCAAGGCGGCGCTCTTCCCGTCGGACGAGAAGACGCACCAGTTCCTGAGGGAGTACGACCGGGAGCGCGACTGCAGAGAGATCGGCCCCGACCCGGACGCCGAGTACGAGCGGGAGCTGA
>JASFTE010000057.1:0-12604 GCA_050114035.1 Armatimonadota bacterium
CGGCCTTCCAGGCACCCGTGGGTGAGCCGTGAAGGCGTGCACGATTCGGACAAGCCATGAACTACCTGGTGGTCTACGAGCCGACATCGACCGGCTGGTCCGCCTATGTGCCAGATCTGCCCGGCTGGGTCGCCACTGCTCGCACGCGTGAGGAAGCACAGGAACAGACTCGGGAAGCCATCGACTTCCACATCGAGGGACTGCGGGAGACGCGACGACCCGTTCCGCCAGCGTCATCGGTCGCGGAGGTGGTGGATGTGGGGGGCGACTGAGACGAGTCTTGCCGAGATGGCTCGGACGTAGTCTCAGCTAGCGTGCAGAGCCGGGATGGCCGCCTCTGCCTCCACGCCCCGATTGCACAGCGCCTCGGCAGCCGAGCGGCCGGCCGGGCCAGTGCAGGAATGGCCGCCGCGGCACGCGAAGGCTGCTCCGACGTTCCCAAGACCCGGAGCACGGACATTGCCGTGGCCCTGAAGCGAAGACCCCCCTGGCAGTTGGCCGAGTGGGCCGTGTTCTTCCTCGGCTTCTTCCTCTGTGTCTGGCTGTGGACCGACCTGAACCTGCTGTACCACGGCATCGCACTGGTTCAGTTCCCGTTCTTCGCCTGGGATCCGCTGTTCGTGAGGGAGTTCCTGATCCACCCGGGCGGCCCGGTGGAGTGTGTGTCGGCGCTTCTGGCGCAGTCCTACTGCTACTCCTGGGCCGGCGCGCTCGCGATGACCGCCGTGGCCGTTCTCATGACGCTCGCCACCCGCGCGGTGGTGACGGCTGCAGCCGGGCAGCCGGTTCCCTTCGTGCACTTCGGCCCCGCCGTGCTCATGCTGGTACTCTGCAACCGGTACGCCTACACGCTCCCCATCGTGGTGGCCGTGCTGTCGGCGATGGGAGCAGTGTGCCTGTACCTGCGGGCCGCTCGGCTGCCCGCGCCGTGGCGTTTGAGCGTCTTTCTGGCTCTGGGTGGGCTGCTGTATTGCGTCGCCGGAGGGGCGCACGTCCTGTACGGAGTGCTGTGCGCGATGCTGGAGGTGCGGACGAGGCCGGGACGCCTGGTCGCCGTAGCCTGCCTCCTGCTCAGCGGGGCCATCCCGTGCGTTCTCGGCACGCGCGTCTTCGATATGGATCTGGCGGACGCGTATGGGAGGGTGCTGCGGTCCCATCACACCAGCGAGGGGGCGGGCCAGCTCGTGGCCCTGTGTCTGTACCTGTTCCTGCCATTGGCTGCCATGCCCATTGCCCTCTGGGTCCGCGTGTCTGGCCGCGGTGAGACACCTGGGGCAGCCGGCCCGGAGGTCGGACCCACGCAGCCGACAGTGTTGGCGCGTCGCTTCTGCG
Source organism: Armatimonadota bacterium (assembly GCA_050114035.1). Lineage (GTDB taxonomy): Bacteria > Armatimonadota > Zipacnadia > JAUWAU01 > JAUWAU01 > JAUWAU01. The sequence goes on from JASFTE010000057.1 coordinate 1,333, forward strand.
TTCTCGGAGCCCGGCCGGGCCGCGAGCTCGGGCTCGTGCTTGTCGTCGCCACCCTTGCCGCGGCCCTGTCGCCCGACGGCGCCTGGAGGAGGCTGCTGCGGATCAACCGGCTGGCGCTCCAGGAGCAGTGGCCGGAGGTGTTGGCGGAGGGCCGCCGCCTGCCGCGGCGCGAGTACAGACCGGCGGTGAGTCTGGCGGTCAACAGAGCCCTGTACGAGACCGGCCAGTTTCCCTCGGCGATGTTCTCGTACCCGCAGCACGTCTTCGGCATCACGGTTGGTATGCCCACGACCGGTGCGGAGGCCGACTGGTTCTTCGTCCGCCGCAACGAGCTGTTCTTCCAGCGTGACGATGAGCTGCTCGGGCTCGGGCTGGTGGAGCATGCAGAATGCGAGGCCCATAACGCGCTCGGGATCTTCGGCCACCATCCGGTGATCCTCAAGCGGCTGGCTCTGGTGAACATCACCAAAGGGCAGCCCGAGGCGGCCAGGGTGTTCCTGGGCGCACTGAGCCGCTGCGTCGGATACCGGGGCTGGGCGCGAGATGCGCTTCGCCGGCTCGAGGCCGATCCGCTGTGGTCCGATGACCCGGAGATGCAACAGGTCCGCAGCATGATGGGCACACGGTCGCCCGGTCTCGTGGGGCAGGGAGTGGAGGAACGGCTTGACGCGGCGCTCCGAGCCAACAGGCGCAACCGAATGGCCTTCGAATACAAGATGGCGTTCTACCTGTTGACCCGGCAGCTCGAGAAGTTCGCGGCCGACCTGCACCGGCTGGAGGATTTCGACTATGGGGACATTCCGCGGCACTACCAGGAGGCTGTTCTGATCCAGGAGGCGGTCTCCGGCGAGAGGGTGGATCTCCGCGGCGGCCAGATCGCCCCCGAAGTGCAGGAGGCACTCCGCGAGTTCGAGCGAGTGCGGCGTCGTTTCGCGAACCAGGGCGACGCGCGAGTGGCCCGGGAGGCGCTCCGCACGGGGCTGGGCGATACCTACTTCTTCTACTACGACTTCGGCCATTGGGGGGCCGGACACCAATGAGGCGGCGTGTGTGGCTGATTGGCCTCTGTGGGCTTGTGGCGTGCATTCTCGGCGCGCTGGCACTCGCGCGACTCAGAGCGGACTTCGTCATTGACCACTACACCGAGGCGCACCGCGCGCCCCGCATACGCCCGGACCACGCCGACACTGTGATCCCACCGAACATCGCCCCGCTGAACTTCGTCGTGCAGGAGCCCGGAACGGCGTACCGCGTGGAGGTCTCCTCGACACGCGGCAACGCGCTGACGGTTCGCAGCCGGTCGCCAGCTATCGTGCTGCGGCTCGGGCGGTGGCGAGCGCTGCTGGAGGCCAACCGGGGCGAAGAGCTTCTGTGGGACGTGTACGTGCGGAACGAACGCGACCACTGGACTCGCTTCGACACGATCACCAACACAATCGCGTATGAGGACATTGACGAGTACCTCGTATACCGACAGATCATGCCGGCATACAACGTGTACCGGGATATGGGGATCTACCAGCGGAACTTGGCGAACTACCGGCAGTCGCTCGTCCTCGACAACGCATCCCTCACCGGGGCCTGCCTGAACTGCCACACGTTCCGGGACAACCGCACCGACAGAATGCTCGTGAGCGTCCGGAGTGCCGACTACGGCAGCTCGGCGCTCGTTGCCGACGATGGGGACATCACGAAGCTGGACACGAAGTTCGGGTATGCCGCCTGGCACCCGAGCGGCGAGCTCGTCGCCTATTCGCTGAACAAGGTGAAGCAGTTCCTCCATGCGGGCCGGGCTGAGGTGCGCGATGTGGTGGATCTCGATTCTGACGTCGTGTGCTACCGGCTCGAGTCGGACGTGGTCCAGACAACTGCGGATATCTCGGAGCCTGACCGGCTCGAGACGTACCCAACGTGGTCTCCCGACGGTCGGTACCTGTACTACTGCAGTGCACCGATCCTGTGGCCCAATCGGGACAGTATACCGCCGGAGCACTACGACGAGACGCGCTACGATTTGCGCCGGATCCGCTACCACATCGACGGCGGAACGTGGGGCAAGGCGGAGACGGTTCTCTCGTCCGAAAAGACGGGCTTGAGCATCGTGCTGCCGCGGATCTCGCCGGACGGCCGCTGGCTTCTGTTCTGCATGTGTGAGTATGGCTGTTTCCCCATCTACCAGCCCAGCAGTGATCTGTACCTCATGGATGTGGAAACCCGGGAGTACCGACGGCTGGCGATCAACAGCGACCGCAGCGAGTCGTGGCATTCCTGGTCGAGCAATGGGCGCTGGTTCGTGTTCAGCAGCAAGAGGCGCGACGGGCTGTTCACGCGCTCATACATCAGCTACTTCGACGAGGCGGGACGGGCCCACGAGCCGGTCATTCTGCCGCAGGAAGATCCCACGTTCTACGACAGGTTCATCAGGACGTACACCGTGCCCGAGCTCGTGACGGAGCCGGTGCGAGTGTCGCCGAGGACCCTCGCGAGAGCCGTGCGCTCGCCGCAGAAAGCCGAAGTGGAGCTCCCCGTCATCTCGATGACATCAGAGCAGGCCCAGTCGCTGCCCTGGAGCCCTGCCGTCCGAGAGAGGCGGTAGGGGCACACATCCCTCGGTGCCTGACTCCCCAACGTCCTCGCGGGCACCCAGGAGGGCGCGCCCTTGCTGCCGGCGAATCGACCCGCACGTGCGGCCCAATGCCCACGGAGCGTCGTGCCGTCGGCTGCTCGAGAGCCGCGCAATGGCGTTCTGAGGAGTGAGAGCATGATGCGATCCGCATGCCATCTGAGACTGTGCCTGCTCCTGTTGGCGGCGGTGCTGTGGGTGGTGGTGGGCGCCCAAGGGCAGGTCGCTGGCCCGGGAGCGGCGGCGAGTCTGAGCAACTCCTTCGCCACCGTGCAGCGAGACGGGAAACCGTACACGCCGTTCTACACGTACTACGTGTCGCCGCACGCGATGGTGGAGGAGGGGCGCGTGTTCTGTGCGTACCAGGACGGTGACGGTAGGCCCATCGCCATGGCCTATGACATCGCCGGGAAGGAATGGAGCGGGCCCGTGCGGGCGTCGGACCACGGCCTGGGGGAGGATATGCACGGCAATCCGTCCATCTGCATCGACGGCAAGGGGCGTCTGCACGTGTTCTTCGGCTGCCATGGCAGGGAGATGTACCACGTCCGATCCGCCAAGCCGTACGACATCGGGGAGTGGCAGGAGGCGTCCAGCCCGGCGGAGCGTGCCACCTATCCGGAGAGCATGCGAATGGCCGACGGGCGGATGTTCCTGTTCTATCGGGCGGGCGGGCACATGGAGCCGTGGTCGCTGAAGGTGAGCACGGATGATGGGGAGACGTGGTCGGAGGCCGAGAAGATCGTCGAGATGCGGCTGGCTCCGCCGGACCGGCTGGCCGCCGCCTACTGCACGTTCCTGCCGGGGGCGAAGGGCGAGACGGTGCACGGCTTCTTCGTGCACAAGGACGACAACCCGGGCCGCAATCCGGACAAGCCGCACCCGTGGCGTCCGGTGAAGTACCCGGGGCTGCACGAGGCGGTGTACCGCTACAACATCTACTATATCCGGCGGGATGCAGATGGGGCGTGGAAGGGGGCGGATGGGGCCGCGCTGGAGCTGCCGCTGAGTAAGGCCGCCGCCGACGAGCACGCGCTGGTGTACGACAGCGGCGACGAGTTCGCCGGTCCCAGGCGCATCGTCATTGACGGCGACAACAGGCCGTACCTGCGCTTCATGGTTGGCGTCACGGACTGGAAGTCGGGCGAGGTCATGGTGCCGCGCGAGGACCACTTCGCCGCGCCCGGTAGGGACGGCTGGCGCACGAGCGGGGATCTTCCCGCTGATTGGCCGGACAGCGTGCGGCAGCACGTGATGTTGCCGGGCCCGGCGGCGTATGGGACGGAGTTCCCCAATCCCTGGTTCGTCCACTTCAAGAAGGGCCCGAAGCAGGACGCGAGGGTGACGTGCATCTGGCTCGGGCACATGGACCGGGGATATGCGGCCCGAAGGGGCGGCCCGGCCGGCGCGCCGGAGAACTGATGGGAGGTGTGGTGGCCGGGTCGCCACGCCATTTGCAGATGGATCCCAGGGAGCTCTACGACGAGTACATGATCACGTCTATGGTGGCCGGGTTCGAGCCGGTGGTCGTCGAGAGTGCGTCCGGCTGTCTGATTACCGGGGACGATGAGCGGGAGTACATCGACTGCTTCAGCGGGATCGCGGTGTGCAATGCGGGGCACGGGCATCCGCGGGTGCTCGCGGCGGCGCGCGAGCAGATGGAGCGGCTGGTGCACTGCTGCACGTGCATCTACTACAACCCGCGGGCGGCGGAGCTGGCGCGGCGGCTGGCGGATGTGACGCCGGGCGATCTGCAGAAGAGCTTCTTTGCCAACAGCGGCGCCGAGGCGATCGAGGGCGCGTTGAGGCTGGCGAAGCAGCACACGGGCCGCAGGGAGATCGTGTGCCTCACGATGAGCTTCCATGGGCGGACGGCGGGGACGCTGTCCATCACCGGTCTGCGCACACGGAAGCAGGGGAGCGGGCCGTATCTGTCCGGGGTCGCCTTTGCGCCGGCGCCGTACTGCTATCGGTGCCCGTTCAAGTCGAGCTACCCGGAGTGCGGCGTCGCGTGCGGGGAGTTCATCGGGAATGTGCTCCGGTACCAGACGACCGGGGATGTGGCGGCGTTCGTTCTCGAGCCGGTGCTCGGGGAGGGCGGGATCATCCCGCTGCCGCCGGAGTACATGACGATGGCGGCGGAGGCGGCGCGGGAGGAGGGGGCCCTTCTCATCGTGGACGAGGTGCAGACGGGCTTCGGCCGGACGGGGTCGCTGTTCGCGACCGACGACTACGATGTGCAGCCGGACATGATGTGCATGGCGAAGGGGATAGCGGATGGGTTCCCGCTGGGGGCGTTCATTGTGCGGTCGGAAGTGGCAGACGCATTTCGCCCGGGAGATCACCTGTCAACGTTCGGCGGCAACCCGGTGAGCTGTGCGGCGGCGCTGGCGAACATCGATGTGATGATTGATGAGGAGCTGCCGCAGGCGGCCGCCGAGCGAGGGGGGCAGCTCATCACGGGGCTGAGCGAGTTGAGGGAGAAGTGCTCACTCGTGGGCGATGTGCGCGGCAAGGGTCTGATGATCGGGCTGGAGCTGGTGAGTGATGGCGACAAGACGCCGGCGCCGGACGAGGCAGCGGCGGTGCGGGCGCTCTGCCGCGAGCAGGGCGTGCTGGTCGGGTGCGGCGGGGCCTTCGGCAACGTGGTGCGTCTGCAGCCGCCGCTGGTGATCACGGAGGAGCAAGTCGAGAGGGTCCTGAGTGTGGTGAGCGCATCGGTCTCCGAGATTGCCAGCGCGGCGCAGTAGATTCGCACCCGGTGGCTCTCCCCTACTCCTCGCGGAACGCCTCCATCGGCCCGTGCGCGGCCGTCGAGATCATGATGTACTGGCCCGACGGGCCGAGATTGTCGCACTCCTGGTAGGCGAACTGCCACATGCGGCGGATGAGGTCGCGCTTGATGTCGGCGTAGGCGGGATCGGCCTGCAGGTTCGTCATCTCGTCCGGGTCGGTGCGCAGGTCGTAGAGCTCGTCGTAGTCGAAGCCGTTGTAGACGTACTTGAATTCGCCGGTCGTGATTGTGCGCTGCGTGAAGTAGTTCTCCACCCCGTTGCACTGGGTGCAGATCTCCTGCCGCCATGAGGCGGGCGTCTGGCCGTGCAGGAATGGCGTGAGGCTGGCGCCCGTGAAGTAGCGGTCGGTCTCTATGCCGGCGAGCTCCAGGAACGTCGGGGCAAAGTCGGCGAGGGAGACGAACTCGTCCACCCGCCGCCCCGGGTCGGCGATGCCGGCCGGCCAGCGGATCACCGCGGGCACATGGTACGCTGCCCGGAAGGCCGGCACTCCCTTGTGGAACAGCCCGTGCTCGCCGCAGTAGTCGCCATGGTCTGAGCAGTACAGCACCAAGGTGTCCTCCGACTGGCCGGTGGCCTCCAGGGCGTCGAGGAGCTTGCCGAACATCTCGTCCAGATAGGTGCACATCGCCCAGAAGTGGCGGATGGCATCGCGGGTCTGGCGCTCGTCGAGTTGGCCGAAGCGCATCTCGCGGAGCTTGCGGTAGTAGTTGGGCTTGTCCTCGAGGGTGTCGGCGTAGCTGGCCGGGAGCGGGACGTCATCGAGATCGTAGAGGTCGAGGTAGCGCTGGGGGACGGTGTACGGCGCGTGCGGCATGCCCCAGCCGACATAGAGGGTCCACGGCTCGTCGGACTCGGTGAGGTCAGGCAGAGCCTGGAGGGCCAGGTCCAAGGAGCGCTCGTCGCCGGGATGTCCACGGTCGTTGCGGCCGTAGAGCGTGTGGCCCCGGTACCCGGGCATGAGGATGTCCCCATCGGCGCGGCGGGGCGGGTCCGGCTGACTGGCCGCCTGGCGGAGCTGCTCCCATCCGGCCTGCTCGTCCGCGATGGTGAGCGCCGGGTACGGCTGCAGCTCCCGCCATCCCCGATGTCGGGGCGCCTCCACGCCGCTGACGTGCCACTTCCCGACGTAGGCGAGGTCGTGGCCCGCGTCGGCCAGGTCCTCAGTGTAGAGCCGCACGCCGGGGTTGAGGCCGCGCGAGAGCGCCATGCCGTTGTTCACGTTGTTCCACACGCCGTGGCGGCTGGGGTACAAGCCGCTGAAGAAGGAGGCCCGAGCCGGGCAGCAGTGCGCCATGGGCCCGTGGACGTTCGTGAAGGTCACGCCCTGCTCCCCGAGGCGCGTGAGATTGGGCGTCACGGCCGGGTGCTCAGGCAGTACCGTGTCTGCCCGCTGGTGGTCCGTCATGACGATGAGGACGTTGGGTGGTTTCATTCCATGCTCCTGATGTTGATTCCGCGACGAGGCCCGGACAGTCGGCGCGCAGTCGCCGGGCATCCCCGCCATTTCGACGCCAGGGCTGGGCGCCCTTCTGGCTCGGGACACCGACGCTTGACATTCATCATGGCCCCGGCTATCCTCCACCGATTGTGACGGTGACCGAGGCGCTCTGATATGCAGCCCAAAGGAGGATACGGGCTTCCCGCCGCGCTGGTGCTCGTGGGGATCGTGTCATGCGTGGGCGGCTGTCGAGGGCGGCCACAGGGCAACGACGCGGCGGCCGAGACGGCGGTGGTGGAGCGTTCCGCGGATTCGCCTGACGAGCCCACGGCCGCTGCGCCCGGGCCCGGGGAGACGACGGCCGCCGACGCGAGCGGGGATGGGAACGGGCGCGACGCCGATGCCGCCGATCCGGATAAGCCCGCCGAGGGCGAGCCCCTCACGGAGGAGCGGTTCGTTGACATAGCCGTCAAGATACGCGTGTGGCAGAAGGCGATCGCCGACACGCCCGAGGGCGAGCGGAAGCTGAAGGAACTCGTGCAGGCGTTGCTCGACAGCGAGGGCCTGACGCGGGCCGACCTGGTGGCTTTCGGCGAGACGCTCAGCGAGGCCGACCTCGCGCGAATCGATGAGGAGATCGACGAGAGAGTGGCCGAGTTGGGCGGCCAGCGGTTCCAGGTAGAGCCCCTGCCGACGGAAGGCAGCAAGGTCATCGAGGACGACGCGGACGCAGACGGACCGGGCGAGTAGCCCCCTGGGCGGGCCACATGCGGGAGAGCTTCAGGAACGGCCCCGGGCTCCGGCCGTCCCAGCCCACGACGGCGACGTCCCGGCCGATGAATAGCTCGGTGGGGACGCGGCCGAATGCCACCGTGTCACAGCCCTGGCCACGCTCCCCGTGGGCGGTGCGCGAGTCCAGCAAATCTGTCACCGTATTGCGAGCACAGGTGAAGCCCAGCGATGCTGCGACGACGCGGTGATGCCCCGAGAATGCGGCGTCTCATTCTGCCGTGGCTGCGGCACGTGCCCCGGCGGGGGCCGCGTATCTCCGGGATGGCTACGCCCGGCGGCATCTATCTGTCGAATGGCCTTGTGTACAGTGGGAGCAAGATCGGGCTGTCCCTGTCGATCCTGGTGCTTGCGGCATCGCTGCTGGTCGCGTGCGGCATCACGGTAGTGTTCGTCTGGGCGATTGACGATGCCGTGCCCGTGCCGCTGCTGGCCATACGCCTGGGCGCGTCGCTGCCGGGCGAAGTGAACTACGAGCCGGCGTGGCGCGCGCTCATCGAGCTCATGCAGTTCCTGTTCTTCTTCGCGATCCTGCGGTTGACGCCGCTGTCGGGCTATCATGCTGCCGAGCATATGACCGTGCACGCCATCGAGGTGGGCTGCGAACTAACGGAGGAGAACGTGCGACAGATGCCGCGCGTGCACGGGCGATGTGGGAGCAACATTCTCGGATGGCTGTTGCCCCTGCTGATCCTGGTGCCCATCACCCGGTACTACCCGTGGTATGTCGTGGTCCCACTGGCGCTGGCGGGTGGCTGGGTCCTCCGGCGTCTGCTGGGGTCGGCCGTGCACTGGCTGTTCACGACCAGCTCCCCGTCGGCGCGGCAACTGCGGGCGGGAGTCGAGGCGGGCCGGGAGCTGCTGCGCAGGTCTCGAGCAGCCATGGGCACGACGGTGTCGCGATTCCAGGCCGCGCGCAATCGTGGGCTTGTGCACATGGCGGTCACGGTGGTGATCCTGCTCTCTCTGCAGTTCGCGTTGGCCGAGCGCGTCGCGCAGCAGTCCTTCGACTGGCTGGATCCGTCGCGCCCAGGGCACCATCCATCTGCTATCATCCTGGCCGAAACCACGCATCTGGCCTGGGACCACACGGATCGCGCGTCGGCGCCGCCGCGCTCCTCACAGCATCCGGAGTGATCCCGCTCTGCGTGCCGGGAACAACGCGCACGTCCATGAGGTGCTCACGGGATGCCCGAACGGGCTTTGCGCCGAGCCATCGCCGAGGCCACGGCCGCCTGCGCCGACGATGGAATCTGTGAGGCGGCTGAGGCCGAGGCCGTCCGCCTCGAGCGCCCGCCACGCGCGGAGATGGGCGACTTCGCCGCGAACACGGCGATGGCGCTCGCCGGCGCGGCGAAGATGAAGCCGCGCGAGCTTGCCCAGGCCATCATCGAGCGATTGGAGCTGCCCGAGGGACTGGTGGAGCGGGTCGAGATTGCCGGTCCGGGCTTCATCAACTTCCACCTGTCGAACCAGTGGCTTTACGACGCCCTCGCCGCCGTGTTGCGGCAGGATGCGCAGTACGGGCGAAGCACGATCGCTGCCGGGAAGCGCGCCAACGTGGAGTTCGTGAGCGCCAACCCCGTTGGGCCGATCCACATCGGGAACGCCCGCGGCGGGCCGCTCGGCGATGTGATCGCCAGCTTGCTGGAGGCGATCGGGTACGACGTGGAGCGTGAGTACTACATCAACGACGCCGAGGACAACACGCAGCTCATCAAGTTCGGTGCCTCCGTGCGCGCGCGCTACCTGCAGGCGCTGGGGCGGGCGGCCGATGTGCCCGAGGACGGGTACCACGGGGAGTACGTGGCCGAGTACGCGGAACTGCTTGCCGAGCGTCACGGGGAGGAGTATGCCGATTCCGACGAGCCGGACGTGTTCTTCGCCGATCTGGTGATGCCCGACGTGCTCGAGGGCCTGCGCCGGGACTGCGGCGATCTGGGCATCGAGTTCGACACGTGGTTCAGCGAGCGGAAGCTGCGCAGCAGCGACGAGGTGGACACGGTGCTCGCCGCGCTCGCCGAGCGCGGCGAGACGTACGAGCGCGATGAGGCCACGTGGCTGCGGACCACGGCGCACGAAGACGATGAGGATCGCGTGCTGGTACGGCGTACGGGCGCCCCTACGTACCTGGCCACCGACGTCGCCTACCACGCCGACAAGTACGGCCGGGGCCACGATCTGCTGATTGACATCTGGGGGCCGGACCATCACGGGCGCATCATCCCGATGCGGGCGGCCGTGGAGTGTCTGGGCTATGCGGAGCGTGACTTCGAGCTCATCATGCACCAGACGGTGCGGCTCATCAGCGGCGGCGAGGTGGTCCGGATGTCGAAGCGCGGCGGGACCATGGTGTCACTGCGGGACATTATGGATGCCGTGGGGCCCGAGGTGGCTCGCTACCTCCTGCTCACGCGGTCGGCGGATGCGCACATCGACTTCGACCTCGAGGTGGCCAGGAAGCAGTCCGACGAGAACCCCGTGTACTACGTGCAGTATGCCCACACGCGGATGTGCGGGATCTTCCGCACGGCCGCGGAGGCAGACGCGCCCAGCGGTGATCTCGCTGCGGCCGACCTGTCGGTGCTTCAGCACGAGGACGAGCTGGCGCTGCTGCGGCTCCTGGCCGACTTCCCGGGCTATGTGGAGGCAGCGGCAGTGGCGCGGGCCCCGCATCGGCTGACGACCTTCGCGCAATCCCTCGCCCAGCAGTTCCACCAGTTCTACGGGAGCTGCCGGGTTCTGAGCGAGGACGCGGCGCTGACGGCGGCGCGACTGGCCCTCGTGAAGGGCACGCAGATCGTCATGCGCAATGCACTGGGGCTGCTCGGGGTGTCTGCGCCGGAGCAGATGTAGCGGAGGGCCTCCCGGTCACGGCAGCCTGCCGAGTGTTATCCCGGAGTAGTAGTGCTGGAGGATCTGCTCGTAGGTCTCCCCCGCCTCCGCTCGGCCCATCGCGCCCCAGTGGCACATTCCCACGCCGTGACCGTGCCCGGTGCCCTCGAAGACGTACGTGTCGCCGTGCCGTCCGACCGCGAAGCGGGTGCTCTTCATCTTGTCACCGCCGAGTGTGCGGCTCAGGACGGTGCGGAGCTCGCCGCCTGATACTGTGACGCGGCGGGCGCCGGCGATCTCAACCGACGTTGCCCGCCCGGCAGGATCGCGCTTCAGCACGCGCACGCTCTGCAGGGCGCCGCGGGGGTCCGTCGTCTTTGAGGAGCGCAATGCGCGCAGGAGCTCCGGGGCGCCGACGCTGAAGTGCCAGCGGAAGGAGGGCGAGCGGCGGCAGTAGGCGCCGTTGGGGCCGATGTCGCCGCGGCTCGCGAGATGCGGGACGGGCGAGCCGCCGCGCCACACATCCTCGATGGCGCTGGTGGCGCCGCCACAGCAGCTATGGAAGGGCGCCTCGACGGCCCGGCCCTCGTATGTCAGCACCTGCCCCTGCGTCGCCCGGACTGCCGCGTCCGTCCGCGGCGACTCGGCGCGCGCGCCGAGGTACAATTGGCAGTGTGAGCCCTCGCAGAAGTCGTACGGCATGTCCGGGTGGCGATCCCCGCCGGCTACCGCATAGCTGCGCGCGGCCACGGCTTGAGCCCGGAGCGCCGCCTCGGGAGCGTCGGCGGA
>JASFTE010000058.1:0-12587 GCA_050114035.1 Armatimonadota bacterium
TACCCGGGCGACAGCGTGCCACGGGACCGGGGCGCCCTTCGCTCCCTGTCTTCGCCGCATCGTGGACGCCAGCAGCCAGATGACTACGATGATCGGCGCCAGTACGGCATTGACCTTCGTCCCGAGGGCCACGCCGAAGGCGATCCCGCACGCGGCGGTCCACCGCCAGCTTCGCGCAGTCGCCGCGCGCCAGGCCGCATAGAGCGTCACCATGGACAACGCGGCGACCGGCACATCGAGGGCGGCCAGGTGCGCGTGCGCGAAGACGCGCGGCATCAGCAGGAACGCGACACACCCGGCGATGGCCTCGGTGCGGCCGTACGCCCGTCGGGCGAAGGCATACATCGCCCCGACGCCGAGGCACAGGATCAGACACGTGGCAGAGCGGGCGGCGGCCATGGCCGGCAGCAACGACTTGCCCAGCCCCAGCGTCAGCCCCAGGATGAGCTTGTATGCGCCGGGCTGCTCCTCCCGACGCTCGCCCTTGCGCGCCCACCAGCGGGCGTCGATGCACTCGCGAGAGACGGCCGCCCGCGGGTCCCGGAGGAGCTCGCCGAGCCAGTCAAACGCGTAGAGCGCCTTCCCCACGTACCACGGTTCGTCATACGTGACGCCGTAGTCCTCGGCGAGGGGCAGGCACAGCGCGGCGGTCACGAGGATGAGCAGCGCGACGGCGATGACGTCGCGGCGGCCATCCGCTGCGTCTGCTTCGGCGAGGCCTGGCTCTGCCGTCTGCGACGCGCTCACCGCCCCTCGTCGCGGCGCGCACTCGTCACTCGGTAGATCGTGACCTCGCCGGACGCGAACACTGGCTCCAGATTGCCACTGCGCGCAAACGCCGGCTCTCCGCCTCCACCCAGAAGCCACGCGTAGTGGCCGTAGTACACGTACCGCGCTCCGGCCTCGCGAAGCATGCGCTCGCACCAACCGGGCGACGCATCCGGGGCATAGAGCCTCCGCAGGAGCGGCACGGTGCGCTCGAAGCCAATCGTCTCGGCCCAATGCCCGATGTACACACGGTTGCCGGAGACGGCCGGGATGTGGCTCCCGATGAGAGGGAGCGAGACCACCACGTCTTCCCGGGCGGTGTTGTCCCGCAGCCAGTGGAGCGCCCGGAGCTCGTCCTCATGCAGGTAGATCGGCGGCATCAGGTTCTCCATCAGCCGCTCGTTGTTGTCACGAGCATCCCGCATGGTCAGGTTCACGAAGAGCAGGTTGGATGGCACGGTGAGCACAAGGGCGGCAGCCACGATCCCTGTGCCATGCCGGGAGCACGGCGGTGAAGGCTCCGGGGGTGACCTCCTGCTGACCCAGGGCAGCAGCACCCGCGTGCATGCGATGGCCGCGAGCAGCGAAAGCACGACGTGGTAGCCCTCCCACATCTTGCGCTGGAACGGGAAGTGCTCCGCCGGCGCATACGGCATCACTGCCCCCACAACCAGCCACGCGAGCAGGAACACAGTACGGCTGTCGGGCCACCGTATCACCCGCCCGGCGCCCACGAGGGCGAGCACGAGCAGGAAGCCGTAGGTAAGGGCATGGTCGCTCACCCGGAATGAGACGGTCTTGGTCGTGGCCTTCGCCGCGTACAGGGGGTCGGCCGTCACCACATACATCTGGTAGATGGGTGACGCCGCGGAGAGCGCGATGAAGATCCCGTAGCTGCAGACGGCATGACGCAGCGGAACGACCCCGGACGCCACGAGCAGCACGAGGTACAGACCGAGCGCGCCGTTCACCACGAAGATATCGTACGTGTGCACGTTGCCCAGCACAAGGTGCAGCAGCCCCGCCGCGACGATCCACCGATACCGGCACTCCCGCACGCCCATCAGGAACGCGAAGAACACGAGACACATCAGTGCCACCGATGCGGCAAACAGCGGATTGACGAACACACACAGGAAGGTGATGGCCTCAGGCTGGATCAGGCCCTCGCTGAAGTCCAGCGAGTCCAGCTCGGTCGTCGTCAGGATGAGATGCACGAGCCAACCGACACCGGACGACAGCGCTGCCAGCAGAAAGGCCGCCCAGCGCGTCAGGGCGTCCGGGAAGAGCAACGCCGCCAGGAGGTACACCGACACGAGGCAGGCCCAGCCGCAGATGGGCCTGGCAATGTGATAGGCGACGACGGGCTCCACACGAAGCACCGCCGCGGCCTTGCCAACGGCGACGAAAAACGCGTTGAAGAACAGCCCCTCGTCGGGCGTGGCAGTGTACATGTTCTTTAGCCGCCACGCGCCGTCGGCCGCCTGTCTACTCCACGCCAGGTACACGTTCCCCTCGTCCACCGCATGCAGATGCCCCATGAAGTGCCAGTCGCGACCCGAGAACACCGCGGCCACGGGGTACGGCAGCAGGATGGTTGCGACGAGGACCGCAGCCCAGATGGACACACGCTTGAGCTCGCCGGGCCGCAGCATCACCGCTCCCCGCCCTTGGCCCCCCGACGGCTGCGGGCGATCCAGCACACGAGGGTGGCTGTCAGCGCTGCCATACCGACACAGGCGAGGAATGCCCCCAGAGCAAAGCTCTGAGGCATGTACACGAAGCGTACGTCTGCGGCGGAGCCATCGAGCTCCACGGCACGAAAGAGGTAGTCGGCGAAGAGAATCGGCCGCCGCTCGTCACCCACATAGCAGCGCCACCCGGGGTAGGCCGCGTCGGCCAGCACGAGCCATCCCGCCCACTGCGTCATCGGTTCCGGGAGGGCCAGCGTCACCGAGTTGGGTCGGTCCGCGACGATGGGAACCGCCTCGATCGCCGGGCGCTGGATCGCCCCCGGCCGGGCCCCGTACGCGTCCCACCGGCCGAGCTGAACCAGAGGCCGGACCGCCGCCTCCGGTCGCACCTCTGCCAGCGCATCAAGGCCCTCCCTGCTGCCTTCCAGAATGGTGGCATCGGCAGCTGCGTATGCCCGCGGCAGCGCCCGCCGGTTCCGGTAGATGCGCAGATGGCCGTCCGTCCACACGAGCTCGAAGTGCTCGTCGAGCAGTGGCAGAACGGACATCACCACTCGCACTCCGGCCCGGTCAAGCAGCGGCGAAGCAGCGTTCTCCAGCAGCACCATGTTGCCGTTGGCGACCGGGCTCGGCTGTGCCCCCTCCATCAGCTGGGCGTAAGCCCGATAGCGCGCCGTCGAGAGCGAGTCGTATCCCTGCACGCTGCGCAGTCCATACACCATGGCGGAATTGGGCGGCAGCACGGCCTTCGGGAACCTATCGAGTCGCCAGTGCACCCGCCGGGTGAGCCCCAGAACGCGGCCTCCCTTCTGCTCGCGCTGCAGTGTCTCGATGGCTGCCACGCGAGCATACACTCCTGCCCTGGGAGCTGTGGGATTGAAGCGCACGCCGTAGTTGAACAGGTCCGACAGCACCAGCACGATGATTACGAGTCCCGCCTCTACGCCGGGCAAGCGGACAGAGGGCACCCACAGGACCCATGCGGTGGCACACGCCGCAACCAGGGGCAACACCCCGGGCCACCAGGCTCCGGACCCTCCGGCCGCCGTCACCTGGCCGGGCCGCAGCACGAACCACGCGCCGCACGCCAACACGCCCATCGCCAGGACAACGGCCGCCGCCAGAGCCCGGCGCGGCGGGAGAGCGCCATCCTCACGCGCCCGCAGAGCACCATCAAGCCCCATGGCTCCCAATGCCGCCGTACTGAAGGTGAAAACACACAGGACCCGCGTGACGCTCCCGGCGGCGCCGAAGCCCGGGACGGCGAAGAACAGCAGTCGGCCGACGGGCGTCGCCGTCGCCACGAGCATCGTGCCCAGGGAGAGGCCGGCGAAAAACAAAGCGTGCCCTCCACGCCGAACGAAGGGCGCCACCAGCGCCAGCGCGAGAACCGTGCAGCCGACGAAGCCGCAGTGCTCCGTGTAGCTCAGACCTTGGTATCCGCCCACCGCGGGCGACCCGTGGATATCGGGCACCAGCAAAGCAGGCAACTCAGCCGCCGTCAGCGCCCGGTCCACCTGAGACTGCCACGTCCCCTCCCCGGGCTGCCCGAGACCCCGGTGCCCCCGCTGGGCGAGCTCGGCCGTGGGCAGTGCCTGCACCGCGCAGAGCAGACCCGCGAGCACTACAGCCGCCAGCAGTACCGCGGCCGCCGCCGAAGTCGCCCTCGCCCCGTTCGCCGCCAGCAGCTTGCCCAACCGGGCGAGGCAGTACAGCAGCGTCGTGCCCGCAACGTACATGAAGATCTGGGGATGCCCGGCCAGGAACGCCATCGCGAGGGCGCCCGCGAGCAGCGCCGCGCGTGGCCACCGAGGATCACCAAAGAACGCGTGCGCCGCAAGCAGGCAGCACGGCAGCCACGCCGCCGTATTCATGAGGGCCGGCAGCTCCGTCCACGTCACGAGGAAGCCGCCGAAGATGAAGGACACGGCCCCCAGCAGCGCCGGCGTCGGCTGCAGGGCCATGCGCCGGAGAAGCGCATACATGCACGCGCCCGCCAGCAGGAAGTGCAGAGCCGCACTGATGCCGAGCGCACGCAGCGGGTCCATCAGAATGAAGAGCAGGTTCGGAGGGTAGAAGACGGCCGACTGCGCGTTGGCGATGAACGGTGTGCCGCAGAACTGATGGGGATTCCAGAGCGGGAGCTCCCCGGTGCGCAGCGTGCGGGCGGCGTAGATGCGCCACGGCACGTACTGGCCCATGGCGTCCCACAACAGCGCATCCCACTGCCGCCCGGACTGCTCCCGCTCCGCCGCTGCCCCACTGCGCCATGGCTCCATGAGCCACTGCTGCCTGCCCGGGACCGGCGTCTCGCCTGCCAGCAGCACTCGCCAGAAGAACACCATCACCAGCGCCGCGAGGATGGCCGTGGCAGCGATTGGCTCTCGCAGGTGCCGGCTGGTCATGGAGCCCACCCAGATAACGGCCGGCGCAGAGCCGCGTGCGCAGCACGCGCTCTGCGCCGAAATGAGTCACGCACACCCGTCATGGACTCACAGTCATAGACGCCTGCGCACACAGGCGGCGACCGGCGGGTCCGGGCGATGCGCACCGGGCGCGCCGGCATGAGGGCTTAGCCGGCAGCCAACAGCTCCTTCGTCTTGTCCACCGCGGAGGCGGCGTCCGGCGCGTAGCCGTCGGCGCCGATCTCGTCCGCGTACTTCTGGGTCACCGGAGCCCCGCCGATGACGACCTTGACATCGCCCCGCAACCCGGCCTCCTCAAGCGCCGTGATCGTGTCCTTCATGGCTGGCATCGTGGTCGTCAGGAGCGCGGACATAGCGATCACGCTGGCGCCCTCGTTCTGGACTGCCTCGATGAAGGCCTCCGGGGCCACATCGACCTGCAGGTCGATGATGCCGTACCCGCCTCCCTCGAGCATCATGGCCACCAGGTTCTTGCCGATGTCGTGGAGGTCGCCCTTGACAGTGCCGATGGCCACCTTTGCCTCCGGCTCCACGCCGCTCTCGATGAGCTTCGGCCGGAGGATCGCCATGGACTCCTTCATCGCCCGTGCCGCGATGAGGACCTCGGGCACGTAGAACTCGTTGTTCTTGAACTTCTCCCCGACGACGCTCATTCCCGCGACGAGTCCCTCGTTCAGCACCTGCTCCGCGCCAGTTCCCTCCGCGAGCGCCTCCTCGGTCAGTGATTTGGCATCGTCGCGCTTGCCGTTGATGACGGCATCAGCGAGTGCCTGTAGCTCTGCCATGGCCACGCCTCCTGTTTGACGAGATTACTAAGGCTGCGCGCAAATGCGCCTGGTTTCACATCCGGCGGGTCTCCGCCGGGGTGGTTTCGGCACGCGGGGCTGCAACCCCTCCCTCGGCGGAGCGAGGAATCCACACTATCGTCAACCGCTCCGGCTACGGGAACACCATAGCCTCGGCGAACGCGTCCTGGAAGTCGGGCCGAGTCGATAGCTCGATGTATCGGGCCTGGCGCGCCACCTCCGCGGCATACTCGCGCGCTTGCGTTGAGATGAGACACAGCACGGCGCCCATGCCCGCCGCATTCCCCACCGCGCGAACGCGATCCTCGGGCACTCCCGGCAACAGGCCGATGCGCAGTGCGCTCGCCGGGCGAATGTAGGAGCCGAAGGCGCCGGCCAGCAGGAACTCCGAGATGTCACCCGGCTCAAGACCCGCCACGGAGAACAGGATCTGCGTGCCCGCCCTGATGGCCCCGCTGGCCAGCTGCAGTTGCCGCACGTCCCGTTGTGTCAGCGCGATCTCCCTGCCGTCCGCGCTCTCTGCGTCCGAGGCCAGCACGAACCGCCGGTCCCGATCATCGCCGACCACCCGGCGCGCCATGCCGCCCGCGCCGGGGCCGTCCCGGCCGAGGCGGCCGCTGCTGTCCAGGACACCGGCGTCAAGCAACACCGCCGCCGCGTCCACCAGACCGCTGCCGCACAGGCCGACCGGCTCGGCCTCACCGATGGTGCTCACCGCGATGTCGCCGTCCCGGCACGCCACGTGATCAATCGCGCCCGGAGCGGCCCGCATCCCGCGATTGATCTGCGCGCCCTCGAAGGCCGGCCCGGCGGCGCACGAACAGCACAGCAACTCGTGCCCCGTCCACAGGACCACCTCCCCATTG
The DNA here is from genome assembly GCA_050114035.1 of Armatimonadota bacterium. Lineage (GTDB taxonomy): Bacteria > Armatimonadota > Zipacnadia > JAUWAU01 > JAUWAU01 > JAUWAU01. The sequence goes on from JASFTE010000058.1 coordinate 6,561, forward strand.
GTGCCGATGTCGATCATCACGGTCGGCTCCGGGCGCTTCTCCAGCCCTGCCGCCACGATGGCCCCCACGATGTCCGCACCGACGTAGCCCGACACGTTCGGGAGGCACGCCGTCATGCCGACGGGCGAGATGTCTACGCCCAGCTCTGCGGCCGGGACGCTGAGCGCCCGCGTCACCGCCGGCGTGAACGGGATGACGGCGATGTTCGAGGGATCGAGGCCGAGGAACAGATGGTGCATGCACGTGTTACCAACGACAGTGAGCTCGTACACGCAGGCCTTCTCGACGCCGGCCTCCGCGCAGGCCTCCGCAATGAGGCGGCTCACGACCTCGACGGCGGCTTGATGCATCGCCTCGAGCGCATCCGGCTCTTGGCGGACGCGATCGAGACGCGACATGACATCCGCGCCGTGAGCTGCCTGGGGGTTGATCGCGGAGGCCGTGGCCAGCAACCCCCCACTGTGCAGGTCTACCAGGTACGCCACCACGGTCGTCGTGCCAAGGTCCACCGCGACGCCACAGCATGCCTGGGGAGCGTCCGGGCCGGCCACCTCCACCAACGAGTCGCCAATGACCGTCGCCGTGATGCACAGATCGTCCCGCCGCAGCGCCGAGGGCACTTCCGCTGCCAGCCGCCGCGTGACCGCCAGGCGACCATCGGGCAGCTCCAGCGCACGCTCGATGCGGCGCAGGTCGGCGGCCGGATCCTCGAGGCTCGGAGCCGGTAGTTGCAGCCGCCGCTTCACGACGTTCGGCGCAAGCGGGACATCCTCCCGCCTGCCGGACTCCAGCACCTGCCCCTTGTCGCGGCCCAGATGCTCCGGCACGACAATGCGCAGGTCGGCCTCCACGCGCGCCTGACAGCCGAGTCGCCATCCGGCTTCGATCTCGCCCGGGGAGAGCAGCTCCACCTCCGCCTCCGAGGGCTGGCTGCATCCGTCCCCGTCGGCGACTCTGATCCGGCACTGGCCACAGACTCCCCGACGGCCGCACGGCGCCCATACGCTGATACCCGCAGCTTCGGCGGCATCCATTACCGTGGCCCCCGCTGACACCTGCGCCTGCCGGCCACCGGGCTCGAAAACGATGGTGATGGTCTCACTTGACGACATTGACGTCGCCGCCCATACCTGACTTCGGGCATCCGACCAGCGGATGCCCGAAGCATGGTCTGCCACATCTCGCGCGCCCGCCGATCTACCGGAAGTACGCCAGTTGTTTCTTGGCCTCTTCCGCGGCGGGCGTGTCGGGGAACTTCTCCTCGATCTCCTGTAGCTCTCCCGTGGCCCGGTCGAAGTCCCCCAGCATGAGGCGGGTCTTGGCCAGGCAGAGAAGAAAGTCTGCGTTCTCCGGGGCGTCCTCGTGTGCGCGCTCCAACTCCGCCAGCGACTCGTCAAAGAGCCCGATGAACTGCAGCACCAGCCCGAGTCCCCAGCGGACCTCAGCCGACTCCCCCGGCTCCAGATCGGCGGCTATCACGTCCTCGTACACAGACCGCGCCGACTCGTAGTCGCCGTCAATGCGATGCCCATGCGCCGTGTCGAGCTTCTTCCGGAGTGCCGAGTCCATTCCCGTTAGCCCTCGCCTGACAGAGATGGGTGGCCGCCCGCGCGCCTCGCAGCGCTAGCCGAGCAGCATTCCCGGCGCCAATCTCGCGCCACGTGCAAAGTCTGCCGCCGGCATACGACGCCGTCCCGGCGACTGCACCTCGAGGATGTGAATGACACCCATACCGGTCAGGACCGACAGGCCTGTCTCGCTGGTAACTTCGATAAGCCGACCCGCTGTTCCTTCCTGCGCCGGGGAATCCGGCGCCACCCTCGCCCGGTACACGCGCAAAGGCTGGCCGTTCAGGACCGTGAACGCCACTGGCCACGGGATCGCCGCCCGAACGAGGCGCTCTATCTGCGCGGCCGGCTGGGACCACTCGACGCAGACACTCTCCCTCTTCACCAGCGGCGCCCGCGTCGCGCGCGTGTGGTCCTGAGGCGTTCGTGGCGCTCGTCCCTCCGTCACCAGCCGCAGGGTCTCCTGCAGCAGCCCGCAGCCAATGCCGCTGAGTCGCTCTTCCAGGCTCTCGGACGTGTCGTCCGGCCGGATAGTCTCACCCCGGCTCAGTATCATGTCACCGGCGTCCATCTCCTCCACCATGTACATGGTCGTGACGCCGGTGACATCGTAGCCCCGCGCGATGGCCCAGAACACGGGCGCGGCGCCGCGAAGCTCGGGCAGCAGGGAGAAGTGCACATTGATGGCCCCGCGCGGCGGCACCTCCAGCAACTCCATCGGCAGCTTCTGTCCGTAAGCGACGACCACGACAACGTCCGGAGCTATCTCACGCACACGCTCCAGCAGCGCCTCGTCGGAAGCACGCTCCGGCTGCAGCACCTCGATGCCCAGCCCCTGCGCGGCTACCTTGGCCGGTGGGGCACAGACCTTGCGGCCCCTCCCGCGCGGGCGGTCGGGCTGAGTGACGACGGCCGCCACCTCGGAGACCGAGTCCACCGCCTCCAGGTGCTCAGCCGCCGTCGCTGGCGTGCCGAAGAAGACTGTCTTCATTGCCTCTACAGGCCTCGCGCGTCCGGCGCGTGAAAAGTGGCGAGAAGATCCGCCATGTCCTCATCAACCGCGCTCGCCTTGCGCAGCCGATCGAACCGCTCGGCTGCTTCCGCTATCGTTGTGGGCGCTCTGCGGTAGCCATTCTCTTCCTGGTCGTCGGGCACCAGCCAGTGCAGGGACTCCTCGATGGCCCGATCGATGAACAGCTTCCCGGACAGGTGGTCGATCTCGTGCGCCAGAACCCGCGCGAGGAACCCCTCGGCACGGATCGTCACCGGCTTCATCTTCTCAGTCAGTGCCTTCACGGTGACGGCCTCGGGCCGCTCCACCGTACCGTACAGCGCCGGCAGGCTCAGGCACCCCTCGGTGCCCTCCACGGAGCCGGCACGGCGCACGATCTTCGGGTTGATGAGCCGGTAATCGAGTTCATCCACCAGCGCCACTATGGTCCTGAGCGGTTGCCCCACCTGAGGCGCCGCCAGGCCAACGCCGGGAGCTTCCTGCAGTGTCTGCATCATATCGTCGAGCAGAGCAATGGTGGACTTGTCCGCTCGGCGGAGCGACCGGGCGCGTTTCCGCAGCATTGGGTTCCCGCAGAGAAGGATGTTCATATCGCACACAATCGTCTACGTCATGTCCACGGGATCGGCGTCAACCGCTGTCCGCCGCCGGTCCTTCGCCGGCAACGCCGCCAGCCCCTCGGACACCGCCTGCCGCACCGCCGCCGCCGTGGCGGCCTTGGCCAGCACATGGTATCGGTACGTGCCTCGCAGCTTCCACAGCGGCGCCTGCGCCGGGCCGAGGATCTCCACGCCATCGCCGGCCCCGGTGGCCTCCAGTGATCCGGCCACGCGCTCGGCGAGCTCGCCTGCCTCCGCGTCGTCGCTGTCCGTCACCACAAGGCCCACAAGCCGGCCGTACGGCGGGTACCCCAGCTCCTCCCGGTACGTGCACTCCTCCTCGGCGAAGGCCTCGTAGTCCTGCCGAACCGCCGCCACGATCGCGTAGTGAGTCGGATTGTACGTCTGTACGAACACTTCGCCCGGCTGCTCGCCCCGCCCTGCCCGGCCGGCCACTTGCGTCAGGAGCTGGAACGTCCGCTCCCCGGCCCGAAAGTCTGCCCGGTGCAGCGCCGTGTCCGCGTTGACCACGCCCACGAGCGTCACGTCTGGGAAGTCCAGGCCCTTGGCAACCATCTGCGTACCAATGAGGATGTTACCCCGTCCGTCGGCGAACTTGCGTAGTATCTCCCCATATGCGCCCTTGCGCCGCGTGACGTCCCGGTCCATGCGCAGCGGGCGCGCCAGCGGGAACATACCCCGGACCTGATCCTCCACCTTCTCGGTCCCCAGACCAATATACCCGATCTTGTTTCCCTCGCAGTTCGGGCACGCGTCCGGGGCCGGCTCCGACCTGCCGCAGTGATGACACAGAAGCCGCTTCGTGCGGGAATGGAACGTGTATGACACGACGCAGTCCGGGCACCGAGCGGCAAAGCCGCATTCGCGACACATTACGAATGTCGAGTAGCCCCGGCGGTTCAGGAACAGGATGATCTGCTCGTCCCGCTCCAGCCGCGTGCGCATGGCGTCCGCCAGCGCCGGGCTGAACGCCGAGGGGTTGCCACGCTTGGTCTCCTCGCGCATGTCCACCACGTGCACGGTCGGCAGCGGCCGCTCGTCGATGCGCTCCGGAAGCACCACGCGTCGGCTCCGCCCGGCCATCGCGTCATGGTATGCCTCCAGCGACGGCGTCGCGCTCCCCAGCACCAGGAGGGCGCCGTCGATCTCCGCCCGCTTCCTCGCCACCTCCCGAGCGTCGTACCGGGGCGGCTGCCCCTGCTTGTACGCCGTCTCGTGCTCCTCGTCGATCACGATGATGCCGACGCTGTCCAGCGGCGCGAACACCGCCGAGCGCGCCCCGACCGCGATGGTCGCCCTGCCCGTGGCGAGACGACGCCACTCGTCGTAGCGCTCGCCCGCGCTCAGAGCACTGTGCAGCACGGCAAGGCGCTCCCCAAAGCGCGCCCGCAGGCGACCCAGCATCTGGGGCGTCAGGGCGATCTCGGGAACGAGCAGTATTGCCTGCCGGCCGCGGTCCAGAACCTCCGCGATGGCGTGCAGGTAGACCTCCGTCTTGCCGCTTCCCGTAATTCCCTGGACGAGCACCGGTCGGCCATCCCCGTCCAGGCTCTCTATGATCTGCCGGCCCGCCTCTCGCTGCGCCGTCGTGAGCGGCGGCGCCACGGCGCTTCCCCCGAGGCCCTCCGTGTCCGGCGCGCGCAGCACCGGCATCTGCTCCAGCGTCACCATGCCCTTGCGCTGCAGGGCGCCGAGAAGGCGCGCCAGATCGCCGCGGCCCGCCCGGAGGCACCCCCGCTCCGCGGAGCCGCCGCCTTCGGCGATCTCGCGCAGCACGGAGGCCTGCCGTGGGGCCCTTCCGTCCAGCGCCGCGAGCTGGCTCGCCAGCTCATCGCCCGACACCGCGAGGCGCACCAGGGCGCCGCGCTTCTTCCGCGTGCGCGGAGCCTCGAGCTCGTAGGATTCCGCGACGAGGCCCTTCTCAATCAACGCCCGCAGGGGCCCGCTCGCGTTCTTGCCCCGCAGCGCCAGCCGCAGCGCGCGATAGTCCGCCGCATCGCCCCGGTCACGTAGCGCCCCCACGAGCCTCGCCTGCAGCGGCGCACGCTTCTCCAGCTCCGCGATGCGCGCCTCGGCCTCCTCCGGATCTCTCAGCCGCAACCGCCGCCGCACCCGGTGCGTCAGCCCCCGGGGCGCAGCGCACCGCACCGCATCCACCAGCGTCGCATGGTATTGCTCCGCGATCCATTCACACAGCGCCACCGTGTTGGCACCAAACAGGGGGGCGTCGCTGAGCAGCGCCGCGATCTGCTTCAGAGCCATCGGCGGGCGCTCCGTCGCAAATCCAACCACGTACCCGGGGACCCGCCTGCGGCCGAATGGCACCAGCACATACGACCCAACCGCCATCGCGTCCTTGAGGCCGGGGGGGATGTCGTACGTGAAGGCCCGCTCAATGGAACGCGCCGGCTCGTCAACGAGCACCTGCGCGTAGCGCGGCTGCTGCTCTGAGGACGGCGTGCTGGAGTGCTCCATGCTCCGTCCGACTCAGACCCCCGCCGCCTTCTTGAGCGCCTCTGCCATGTCCGTCTGTTCCCACTTGCGTTCGGGGTAACTCCAGCCGAAGTGCCCGTATGCAGCAGTGGACTTGTAGATGGGGCGCCGCAGATCCAGGTACTTGATCATGCCGGCAGGGGACAGGTCGAATTGCTCCCGCACCAGCTTCTCGATCTCCGGCTCGGGCATCTTCTCCGTGCCGAAGCACGACACCGAGAGCGAGAACGGCTCCACGTCGCCGATGGCATAGCTGAGCTGGATCTCGCAGCGATCCGCCAGGCCCGCGGCGACGATGTTCTTCGCCACGTACCGCGCCATGTAACTGGCCGAC
>JASFTE010000059.1:0-12563 GCA_050114035.1 Armatimonadota bacterium
AACGTTGCGCATCTCGCCTGACTGGTAGACGAACCCGCAGGTGGCCCATTCAGCGTGATCGCGCGCGCTGATGGCCATGGACTTGGCCTCGTCCCACATGCCGCGCACAAGGTCCCACTGACCCGATGCCCGAGCCAGTGCCCAGAGGGCGTAGAGGTTGTTGGCGCGATCGCGCTCGGGAATCCACGTCGACTCCATCCTGGCGCCGTCACGTCCCGCGACCTCGACGAACTGCCCCGGCGTCGCCGGCTCGAAGTACTCCCTCCGCGCGCCCTCGTAGTTGGGGATTGTGTGTGCGGTAAGCGGATGGCGCCACCCGATTGTGTCGAGCGCGTACGCGGTCGCGGCGCGCTTGCCGGCCTCGTCGAGGTACGGCATGGCCTCAGCGAGAGCCAGGAGGGGCTCGCCGGGATTGGCGAAGAGGAACCTCATTCGGTGGATGCTCTTGGGGGCAATGCACATGGCCGGCGCGAGGCGACCAGCCTGGACCATACCGCGTACCTCGTCGCGGAGCTCCTCGACCAGAAGCTGCGCCTCGGGGGACGTCGGCACGGGCGTTGCGGGCTCTTCGTTGATGTAACGGTCGAGCCCGCTGATGGTAACCTCGACCGTGTCGCTGCCGGCGACGCCGGTGTACGGCCCCGAATGTGTCGGGATGGCAAGAGGCGCCGCATCCCCCGAGACCTTCACGGGGAAGCCGTATCGCTCTGCCATGGCCGCAACAGGCGGGATGGGGGCGAGCCTCTCAGCAGGCGTGTCCCAATCATCCGCGATGTCGAGGTAGGTGAAGCGCTGGCGGATGGTCACTGTGCCGCCATCGTCGCTGATTTGCCGCGACTCGGCGCATGTCAGAGGGAAAGCCCCCAGCCTCCGGGCCCACGTGCGACAGCGCTTGACGATGTCCTCGGGCAGACCTCTCGCCCAGGCAGCGGTGGTCGAGACCGGCGGATGGTAGAAGCCAAGAGGCGGAACGAGAGCAATGGCGCGCGTGCCCGCAGCGTCGAATGTGAATCGGAGAGCATCGTCCGTGCGCTGCAACTCCCGCGGGCGGCGCTGGAACACTACAAGGAGGGGCAGGTCCGCCGGGATGAAGTACCCGTCCCGCATGTAGTCCTTGAGGGGCTGCATCTTGAAGATGATGTTGGGCACGCTGGTCCGATAGAACGTCGCTTCCTGTCCGTACCAGAGCAGCACCCATGGTTCATCCATATCGGACAGAGACGGGGCCTCGGCGGTCCTCGCGACTCGCGCTTGGCCGTCGGCGGTGTATGCGATCCAGGGCGGGACAAGGGTGGTTTGGCCCTGCTCCCGCGTCACGCCCTCGCCAACCCACTTCCGGCCGGCGAAGAGGTCCAGAGTCGGCGCACCGGTCTCCAGCAGAATCGCCGGCGTCAACCGGCTGACGTACATCCGCATGGCCTCGCGTCCGCTGCCGAGAGTGTACTGCCGGGAGCACCACGATTCGCCTGCGAGCTTCGGCTGTGCCGGGCCCTGACTGGTCCGAATCTGCCCAGGGTCCATCCAGCCGGCGACGCGGTAGACCTCACGGTTGCCGTTATGGCTGTTGAGGACGTCCAGGAATGAGCGCTGCAGCAGGCGGGGCCAGTCGCCAAGGACGACCTCGAATCCGAGGCCGCCGACGGCAGGCCGGTCGCCGTGCCACTTGCTGTAGATGCGCTGCTCGGACCACGACGAGGTGGCATCGGCGGCCAGCTCGTGGACGAAGTCGCTGGCGGGCCACGCGGTCCCGCCGGCGCCGACTAGCAGAAGTAGCGTGCAGAGGCAAATCGAGCGGTTCATGTATTGGGGCCTCCCGTGCCGACACGAGCCAGTTCGCATCCGGGCCGCAAGTTCCTGCGTGTGAGCTGGACTGCTCAAGACCGCAGAGGTAGGTGAAGGCCAGGTATCGGAGAACAGTATGTGAGGGGACACTGAGGCCATGCGCCGGCTTGCCATCGCTGCACAGCTCACGGCGACCCTCTTCGCCGCGCTGCCCGCGGCGGCGCAGCACCTGCTCGTCCCCATGGACAAGCCCCAGACGGACCACCTCAAGGCCTACGGCCTCGCGTATTGGTGCCTGCAGGAGCCGCGAGTCTACACTGTGCACTGGCTGCTGAACTACCGGGGCGGCGCGTTCGTGCTGCCGGCGAGAGACGACGTATCGGCCAGAGCGGAGGAGATGGGCGTCATTGTCGAGGCGGTGAGCAACGGGCAGGTGCAGGCCGTCGATGCGACCATCGAGCAAGAGAACATGGAGAAGGTGGTGCTGGAGCGCGCGCCGCGTGTGGCGGTGTACATCCCGCCCGACAAGGAGCCGTGGGACGATGCCGTCACGCTGGCGCTGACGTATGCCGACATCCCGTACCAAAAGCTGTGGGATACGCAGATCCTCGGCGGTGAACTGGGGAAGTACGACTGGCTGCATCTGCACCACGAGGACTTCACCGGGCAGTTCGGCAAGCTGTGGTACCCGTTCCGTCACGCGCCGTGGTACATCCGGCAGGTCCGTACGGCGGAGAGTGCCGCTCAGCAAGCCGGCTACCTGACCGTGCAGGCTCACAAGTGTGCCGTGGCAAAGGCGATTCGCGGGTACGTGGACGCCGGCGGGTTCGTGTTCGCCATGTGCCTGGCCGTGGACACGCTCGATGTGGCGCTGGCGGCGGAAGGGATCGACATCGTGCCGCCGCACATCGATGGCACGCCGGTGGGCGCGAACGCACAGGCGCAGCTCGACTACTCCAAGACGTTCGGCTTCAGGAGCTTCCGCCTCATCACGGACCCCATGGAGCGTGAGTTCTCGGACATCGACGTGCCGCCGCCGGCCATTGATACCGCCTCACGTGGGCAGACGTTCGAGCTGTTCGAGTTCTCGGCCAAGCAAGACCCGATCCTGAGCATGCTCACGCAGAATCACACGGGCGTCGTGCCGGACTTCCTCGGCCAGACCACCGCGTTCAACCCGGCGACGCTGAAGGACTCAGTCATGGTCATGGGCGCTGGACCGCGGAACGGGCCGGCGAAGTACATCCATGGAGACTACGGGGAGGGGACGTTCACCTTCTACGGCGGTCACGACCCGGAGGACTACGCCCATGTCGTCGGGGAGGAACCCACCGATCTCTCGTTCCACAAGCACTCCCCCGGCTACCGGCTGATCCTGAACAACATTCTCTTCCCTGCGGCAAAGCGGACGCCGCGCAAGACGTGAGCGGCGCAACCGGGGCTGCCGCGGGCATCGTCAACCCGGGGAGGTGCCCCCGCGTGGGCGCCGAATACTCACGCCTCGCGGAGGGGACGGTGCGCGCCGCGGGAGTCTCGAGGCACGTGCGCCACACCGACGAGAGTGGTGATCGGGATGAAGGCGTTCGAGTATGCTGCGCCCGAGAGTCTGGATGAAGCCATCGCGCTGCTGGGCAAGCTGGGTGACAAGGCGAAAGTGACGGCTGGCGGCACCGATCTGATGCAGCGCATGAAGATCGGGGAGCTCGAAACGCCCGACTGCATCGTTTCGCTGGGGAAGCTCGACGACCTGTCATACATCAACGTCGCGGACGGCGGCGTGACCATTGGCGCGTTGGCAACGTTGTCCGACGTTCAGGGACACGAGCAGATTGGGCAGCAATACGCAGTCCTGGCGGATGCGGCCGGCTCCGTGGGATCGCCGCAGATTCGGAACCGGGCCACGCTCGTCGGGAACGTGTGCTCTGCATCGCCGGCGGCCGACGCTGCTGTTGCCCTGGTGGCCCTCGACGCCTCGGTGAAGGTGGCCGGCAGTAACGGGGAGCGGGAGGTCCCCATGGGCGACTTCCTCACGGGGCCGCGGGAGAGCTGCCTGCGGCCGGGGGAGGTCGTCACGGAGATCCTCGTCCCGGCCAGGGGCTGGTCGGGCAGCGCGTATGCGCGCAGCGGGCTCCGCCGGGCCATGGACTGCTGCGTTGCTTCGGCCGCAGCCGCTCTGACCGTGGACGGTGACGGCGCGATCACTGACGCACACATCGTACTCGGGGCGCTTGCGCCCACGCCAATTCGTGTGCCGCAGGCCGAGGGCGCGCTGGAGGGACAGTCGCCGAGCGAAGAGCTTCTGGCAGAGGTGGCCGCGGCGGCCTCGGCCGCTGCGCAGCCCATTGGCGACATTCGCGGCAGCGCCGAGTACCGGAAGGAACTGGCCGGGGCACTGGCCCGGCGCGCCGTCAGCACAGCGTACCAACGCGCACAATCCTCGTAGGCGCACCGTCTGGGGGGGCCTGAGATGCCGAAACAGCTCTTGTCTCTGACGGTCAATGGGGAGCGTTACGAGGTGGCCGTGGACTCGCGGGACACGCTGCTTCGCGTCATCCGTGACCATCTCGGCCTGACCGGGACCAAGGACGGCTGCGGCGAGGGCGAGTGCGGCGCGTGCACCGTGCTGCTCGACGGGAAGGCGGTGTGCTCCTGCATCACGCTCGCGCTGGATGCGGAGGGGCGCGAGGTGACTACCATCGAGGGGATCTCGGAAAACGGGAGTCTGCATCCGCTTCAGGAGGCCTTCGTGGAGCATGGGGCGATCCAGTGCGGGTTCTGCACGCCGGGGATGATCGTGTCCGCCAAGGCGCTTCTGGACGAGAATCCCAACCCATCGGACGAGCAGATTCGTGCCGCCATTGTCGGCAATCTCTGCCGCTGCACGGGCTACACGCACATCATCACGGCCATCAAGGCGGCCGCCGAGAGCATGGCCGGCGGATAGGATCGGTGCCGGAGAGGGGCGCTGAGCAATGAAAGGGCTCACCGTCGTCGGGAAGCCACTGCGCCGCATGGGAGACCGGGAGAAGAGCACGGGCGCCGCGCGCTTCGGGGCTGATATCACACTGCCGGGAATGCTGCACGCCAAGATGGTCCGCAGTCCCCACCCCCATGCCAGGATAGTGTCCATTGATGCCTCGAAGGCGCTTGCGCTCCAGGGGGTCGTGGCTGTCGCCAGCGCGGAGGATACGCCCCAGAAGCTCTACGGATTCGGGCTCGGCGACGAGACAGTGTTCGCCCAGGGCAAGGTGCGGTACTGCGGCGAGCCCGTTGCCGCCGTGGCTGCCACCGATCCGTACATCGCGGCGCAGGCGGCCGGGCTCGTCGATGTGCTGTACGAGCCACTGCCGGCAGTGCTTGACGTCGAGCAGGCGATGGCCCCCCAGGCGCCGCTCGTGCACGAGGCCCCCACCTCGTACGAAGAGGGCTTCATCCCCTTCCCCGTGGAGCCAGAGGGGAACATCACCACGCATACCGAGATCATCGAGGGCGATGTTGACCAGGGCTTCGCCGAGTCCGACGTCATCCTTGAGGAACGCTACGTGACCGCGCCGATCCACCAATCCTACATCGAGGCCCACGCATGCCTCGCGAGCTGGGACCCAGACGGCAAGCTCACGGTCTGGACATCCACACAAGGGCACTTCGTCGTGCGCGCGCTCCTGGCGAAGGCCCTCGGCCTCCCCATGAGCGCGGTCAAGGCCGTGCCCACGGAGATCGGGGGCGGTTTCGGGGGCAAAGTGGCCAGCTACGTCGAGCCCGTCGCGGCCGCGCTGGCGATGAAGACCGGCCGGCCCGTGCAGCTCGTGCTGAGTCGCCAGGAGGAGCTGGAGGACGCGCGACCACGCTGCGGCACGGTCACCGAGGTCAAAACCGGCGTCAAGAAGGACGGCACGCTCGTAGCGCGTACGCTCACGTTCATCGTGGACAACGGCGCATACACGGACTTCGGGCCGGGCACGTCGGGCGCGGCCGTTGAGGCGGGTCGTGGCCCGTACCGAATCCCCAACGTCCGCTTCGACGCCTACTCCGTGTGGACGAACAAGTTCAACACCGGGCCCTTCCGCGCTCCCGGGTATCCGCAGATCACCTTCGCGCTGGAGTCTCACATGGACGCCATCGCCGGCAAGCTCGGTATGTGCCCCATCGAGCTCCGCCGGAAGAACGCCCTCCGAGAGGGCGAGAGCACATTCGCCGGGACGAAGCTGCAGAAGGACATCTTCCTGGAGTGTCTGCAGAAGGTCGTCGCACGCATGGAGGAAGACCCGGACAGGGACGCGCCGAACACCGGCTGGGGCATCGGATGCGGCGAATGGCGCACGGGCGGGCACCCGAGCGGCGCTACGCTCAAGATCAACGAGGACGGCACGGCCTCGCTGATCATCGGTGCGCCGGACCTGACGGGCTCACGCACGAGCATTGCGCAAGTGGCGGCCGAGGAGTTGGGCGTACGCATGGATCAGCTCGTGGCTATCGTGGGTGACACGGACGAGGCTCCCCTCGCACCCGTCAGCGCCGGGAGCATGGCGACATACAATCTCACGAACGTGGTCCGCAAGACAGCAGCGGAGCTCCGCCAGAACATCGCAGCACTGGCGGCCATAGCGCTCAAGGCGTCCGAGCAAGACATTGACATTGAGGAGGGTGTCGCCTTCGTCCGGGATGCCCCTGAGAAGCGCGCCACCTTCGCCGAGCTCGCCGCCGAGCAGCAGGTGGCTCTCACGGTGACCGCGGAGGCGCTGCCGGCCACGCATGCCTTCGCGGTGCACGGGGTCAAGGTGCACGTGGACCGGGACACCGGCCAGTGCACCGTGCTGCGCGCCATCGGCGCTCTCGACTGCGGCACGGCCATCAACCCACTCTCGGTGGCAGGCCAGATCGGCGGGGGCCTCGTGCAGTGCCTCGGCCAGGCTCTGTGCGAGGAGATCGTGTTCGACGACGACGGGCGAGTCGCCACACGGAGCTTCACGGACTACAAGCTGCCAACGGCAATGGACGTCCCGCCCATCGAGCCCATCATCGTGGAGGGCGATCTGTCCGCCAGCGATGGCCATGGCTGCAAAGGCGTAGGAGAGCCGGTGCACGTGCCGACCGCGGCCGCCATTCGCAACGCGATCCACACGGCCGTCGGCGCTCGCCTGTACGAGCTCCCCATGACGCCCGAGAAGATCTACTGGGCGCTTCAGAACAACCGGGATGGCGAATAGGAGACAGACAGGCGCCGTGCGCGCCGCCTGCGCCTATCCCGACGGATCCGGCCCCAGCAGCTCCCGCACCGCCGCCTCGCACAGAGGCCCGGCCCGCGGTCCGACGCAGCTCCGCTTCTCCAGCGCGTACTTCTCGTCCTCGTAGTGCTCCGGGTACATCATGTACCCCAGCTCGTCGTTCGCCAATCCCATGACGAGCCTGTGCTCGCCCGACATGCCCTGCTTGACGTTGAGGCCGATTGCCGCGAATGGTTCCCCGGGGAAAGTGGCGATCTGTGCCGCGCCGAGCTCCATGGCGTGCACCTCGGCGTGCAGGTCGCCCGCATCGGTGAGATCGGTCCTGATGATGCCCATCCCCACCGCCACCTTGAGCAGCTCGTTCTCCGCGGGAATGGGCACACGGGCGTGGCCGGCGGTCAGCCCGGGAGCCGGCACGCTCTCCGCCCCGTCGAGCGCCCGCAGCGCCGTGTCGCCGATGGCGGAGCCGATGCGCTCGGCCTCCTCGAACGTGTTCTGCTCAACATCCGCCGTCACCATGCCGCCCAGGGCCCCATTGAAGAACAGGCCTACGCCGCCGAGCTGCTCCTCGAGCCGATCACAGAGATAGCCGGGGAAGTCCGCCGTTATGAGTCGGCTCTCGTACCACAGCACCTCGGGATGGCACGCGAAGTTCACCACGGTGGCGATTCCCGCGCCTCCCTCTGCATCGGCCAGGTGAGCCGCCGTCACGCTCCGGTCCAGTACCTCCGGGTCGCGGATGTTCTTCGACACGCCGTCCGGCACGTCGGCCGTCCCCAGGCGAAGGGTCGCAGGCTGCAGCCCCTGTACGGCCTCATTGAGCGCCTGCACGGCGCGCCCGTGTAGGAACTCCATGTATTCGGGCTTTCGGCCCGATTGCAGCAGACTGGGTCCCCAGAGGCCGATGGTGTCGGGTCCCGAGTGCTGGTGTGTGGCGGCGATGACGATGTTCTCAGGAGGTACGCTCCCGATCTCACTGCGCACGGCGCGGGCATCGTGCTGCAGGTATCCGATGAGGTCCAGCGAGACGAGCCCAACGCTCGTGTCGCCTGAGCGCAGGGCGAGCGCCCGCACATGGAGCTCGTCGTGGACACCCTCGCTCGGCCGGTTGCCGCCGCCAAGGCCGGCAAGCCACACGGGCTGCATGTCGGTCGGAGGGGTGATGGACACTTTGGCAGTGCCGGCGTGGAGCTCGGCTGCGCCCTCGGTCATCTCGTCTGCTCCTTTGGGGGCAGCACCTGGGCAGCCGCCGGCAGTGCCGTTAGCCGTGCAAGGGCACTGAGCGAGAGAAGAGCCCAGAGCCCTGCAAGGAATGCGCGCGGCGAAGTCGAAACTGGGGCCCAAGTCGGTAGCGCCGGAGAGGCAGGTGGCCGATTGAGCGAGACAGCCACGACCGAGCCGCAGACTGGGACGGACCCCGTGGTGCCCGCCGGGATACGCTGGCGCCTGTCGGTGATGATGTTCCTGCAGTACGCGATATTGGGCTCCTGGTCACCCATCTTCGCCATCCATCTCGATGAACTGGGAATCGACGACCACGGAATCGCGTGGATTCTCAGCACTATCGCCATCGCATCCATTGCGGCCCCATTCATCGCGGGTCAGATCGCCGACCGCTACTTCGCCACTCAGCGCTACATGGCTCTTGCGCACATCATCGGCGCCGGGCTGTTGTTCTACGCGGTCCGGCTGGACGCCCTGTGGCCCCTATTCGGCGTCATGCTCATCTACTGCTTCCTCTTCGTGCCCACCGGCGCCCTGACCAACTCGCTGGCATTCGCCCATCTACCGGATCCGAAGAAGACCTTCGCCCCGATCCGCCTCTGGGGGACGATTGGCTGGGTGGTCGTGGGCTGGGTCTTCGGAATGTGGCTTGGCAGATTCGACGAGCTCGTCGGCCATGTGTCTCCCGATCTCGCCGCGCGCCTCGCCCCAATGCGCGACCTGCTTGGCCAGCGCCAGATGCGGGATTGCCTGTATCTGGCTGGCGGCCTATCACTGGTGCTGGGACTCTTCTCCCTCATGCTCCCGCACACGCCTCCCACCAAGAAGGCCGAGAGGCCATGGGCATTCGTCGAAGCCGTCAGGCTTATGCGGCACCGGGACTTCGCCGTGCTGGCCGTCGTCGTGTTCTTCCTTGCCACTGAACTCGCATTCTACTACCAGTTGAGCCCGATATTCTTCCAACAGGAGGTCGGCCTGGACAAGGCCTGGGTGCCGCCGGTGATGACCATCGGCCAGATTGCGGAGGTCGTCGTTCTGTTGCTGCTTCCCCTCAGCCTGGCGCGGTTAGGCATGCGCTCCACCATCGCCATCGGTATCCTCGCCTGGCCGGTGCGCTATGGGATATTCGCCATCGGCCGCCCACGGTGGCTCGTGCTCGCCTCGCAGTCCCTCCACGGGGTCTGTTACGCGTTCTTCGTCGTGGCCTCCCAGATCTACGTGGACTCGGTGGCGGAGAAAGACATCCGCGCCAGCGCCCAGAACTTCCTGGCCTTCCTGTATATGGGCATCGGCAAGTTCGTTGGCAACCATTTCGCCGGAGGGATAGCCACGCACTTCCGGCGCAACTTCCGGATAGTCTTCCTGGTGCCCGTCGTCATCACGACCGTCTTCCTCGGCGTCTTCCTCGTCGGCTTCCGGGGCAAGGAGGCCGAGACTGTCGAATCGGAGTCCGACGAGGAGGCCGCCGGCTCGTAACCGGCGCTATGGATCCGCTCTCCAGAGATCAATGGGCCTCTCGGCGTCCGTCACGAACGGCAGCGTGACGCGTGCCCCCGTGCGCGCCGACTCGTAGGCAGCGAAGACGATCTCCAGCGCCGCCCTCCCGTCCTCGCCCGTCTCCAACGGCTCCTTGTCGTTCTTGACGCAGTCAATGAAGTGCGCCATCTCCTGCGGGAAGCCGTAGTTCCAGATCTCCTCGAAGGCCGCGAACGTCCAGCCTCTCGTCATCGGCGCCTTCTCCACGGAGTAGCCGTACCCGACGTCGCTGAATGTGAGCAATGCGTTGCCGCGGAGCAGGTCCGCGTAGATGACGCCCTCGGAGCCGTGGAACTCCGCGCGATCGTCCATGCCCCCCCTCTTGGCCCAGCTCTCCTCGGCCACGCACGTCACGTCCTCCTCGAAATTCACGATGATGACCGAGTTGTCGTCGCCGCAAGTCCTGTCTCCGTGTACATACGTGCCCATGTCGGCGTAGACGCTCATCGCCCCGGGCTTGCCCAGCACCCAGCGGAAGAACTCGAATGCGTGGCAGCCCATGTCCAGCGTCACCCCGCCGCCGGACTTCTCCACGTCCCAGAACCACGGCGAGTGCGGTCCGTCGTGCTTCTCGCTCTGCTTGACCATGTACAGCTTCCCCACTGCGCCCTCATCAATGAGCTCCTTGGCCCGCACGTACTTGGGCGCGAAGCACAGCTCCTCGGCGTACATGAGCTTGACGCCCGCCGTGCGGCACGCCTCGATCATCCGGTCGGCCTCAGCCAGATTCATGCACAAGGGCTTCTCACAGATCACGTGCTTCCCCGCGGACGCCGCGTCCACCGCCACCCGGCAATGCAGGTAGTTCGGGAGGCACAGTGTGACCACGTCGATCTCATCGAGTTCCAGGATCGCTCGGTAGTCCGTGAAGCACTTGGGTATGCCGTGCTTCTCCGCGAACCCGCGCGCGTGCTCCTCCGTAGGCGAGGCCACCGCCCGGATCTCGGCATCGGCGACGCGCTTGAAGGCTTCAGCGTGGATCTCCGCGGCGAACTGGGACCCGATGACGCCGACTCCGACGTCGCCCATTCCTGCGCTCCCCTTCCATCTGCTCTGCAGCCTGATGTGGGCGATGATACTGAACCCGATGCGTTGGGAAGACGTCTGAAGAACTGAGACGCAAGATGGCCAGATTGGCTGTTCACTGGCCTCGCACTGCAGGCCCGCGCCGCAGCCGGACGCAGCAGGAGGGCCCACACATCCGGCAGCACGGCGCCTGCAGAGCGGCGATATGCGAGAGGGCGCCGGCTGCAACGGTCGCGATCCTGAGAAACCCTCCCGACCCAGCCGCAGATAAGCGGCCGCGCATGCCGGCACCCTCTCGTAGCGCCGCTCGTCGCAGTATGTAGCCCGCGGTCACACAGTGACTTTCGTCACACGCGGCACCATTCCCTACGTGCGCGGGTATACTCAATACGCAAGGGAGGAATACGCCTATGCGGACCAGGCAATCGTTCAGGCTGCTCACAGTGTGCGTAGTCTCGGCGGTGTTGACTCTCCTCGCCCAGGGGGCATTCGCCCAGTACACCAGCCGCCCCGGGCCGCGTGCAACGCCATCGTACGGTGACGCACGGCCCACGTACCTCACGCGTCCGGCCTGGACACGACCGGGCCTCTGGGGCGCCTGGCACAGCCCGGCAACGACGCCCCTGGCGCCCCTGCGACTTCCGGAGGCGACGGAGCCAACAGAGGAGACAGAGAAGCCGGAGAAGACGAGCACGACGGAGGGCCAGACGATCATCAACAACACCAACGTCGTGAACGTCCGCCCGCCCTACTACGGCTACCATCGCTACTACGGGGGACTGCCGTACTACCGGCCCCCCTACCGACAGCCCACCAAATACGTCTTCTTCGACCGGGGGCTCTACAACGGCATGCCCGGGCCCTTCGGGCTCAGCGGCTTTCGGCCACTGAGGACCACGACGATCCCGTAGCGCACGGCGACGGCGGCCGGCAGTGCGATAGGCCGACAGCCGATCGCGACACACTGCCGGCTGCACATGGCAGGCGCGGCCCCGAGAGGCGTCTCGCGCGTGCGCGCTCCAGAGCTACTGGAACGGAACGGGCAGTGGGTTGCTCCACGCGATGCGGCCGCGGGCGTCCACCACCTCCAACCGCACGTAGCGCTCTCGGCCCGTGAGTTCCACCTCGGCCTCGGAGAACAGCGTGTCGTCGTCCCGCCACATGCTCTTCCCCCGGGAGTTCGCGCAGATGAAGTTCATCGCCTGTGCCGGGGAGCAGCGCGCGATGGCCTTCCCGTCTGCGATGCGGAAGTCATAGATATCGGGGCCCGAGGAGGCATAGAATGCGCCGCTCCTGACGGCCGTGAGCACGCTCTCGGGCGTGAGCTCCTGCGCCCTGACACATACCCAGCCGCCCAGGTAGTCGTCGTAGTGCCCGTGGCTGTCGTCCACCGCAATGCCAAGGGCCGCCCCTCCTCTGGCCAGCATGACGTCCCAGTGTATGGCCGAGTTCCCTTTGCCGATGCCGCGGTAGCACGTGTGGTTGTAGACCTCAAGGCCCACGTGGTTACGCAGTGCGAGGACGTCCTCTGTGTGCAGGCCCGACCAGTAGGGGTGCGCTATGAAGGCCAGCCCGCCGGCAGAGCTTGCCGCGTTGATGACCTCCTGAGCGCCATCAGAGGGGTGCGACCAGTCCACGGCGACGTCGAGCACGACTATGTGATACGTGTGGTCCGATGGCGCTCCCGGGCCGCCGTATTCACCGCCGAGTATCGTGACGAAGTCGCCGCCATCGCAGAGGTGACGTGTGTCGGTCACCTTGCCATGATCG
>JASFTE010000060.1:0-12549 GCA_050114035.1 Armatimonadota bacterium
GATGAAGCTCCACTGCTCCTGGCACGAGACGCCCATCGATGATCCCGCCTACCGGCCCGCCATCGAGTACGCGGCGGCCAAGGGCATCCCGATCCTGACGCACCTGCAGAACCAGGGGAAGCAGTCCAAGACGTACGCCGAGCTGGCGCAGCAGCACAGCGGCGCGGCGTTCATTCTGGCCCACGCCAGTGAGCCGAACTCGCTCGACAGCGTGGTGGGGAACTGCAGGGGCGTCGAGAACGTGTACTTCGACCTCACCGGGTACCCGATGCACTACCGCAGCGTCGAGCGGCTCGTAGAGGGCGTCGGCGGCGACCGGGTGCTGTACGGCTCGGACATCGCGTGGCTGAACCTGCCCTACGAGCTCGGCGCGGTGCTGTTCGCGGACATCAGCGACGAGGACCGGGAGAAGATCCTGGGGCTGAATATGGCCCGCATAGTGAAATAGTGGGGTCACTACGGGCTCTCGAGGAGCTCCAGCTTCACGTCGTCGAGGCGCAGGTGGACGGTGACGGTGTCCTCGCGCCCGCCCTTCTCGATGGCGAGGTGTCCGCCAGCGGTGTGGGGCGTCGTGTCGAAGGTCACTCGCAGCTCCTGCCACGTGCCGAGCTGGCCGGTGTTGTAGACGTTGCTGTTGCAGTTCTCGATATGCTCGCCCTGGGCGTCCGTGAGGCCGATCTTGAAGTGCGGCTCGCGGTTGGGCGAGTCGATGCTCTCCACGTGCATCCAGCAGGTGAGGCGGTACTTGCTCGCCGGGAGGACCGGAATCTGCAGGTGGTGCGCGGAGTAGTTCCAGGCTCCCTCCTGCCGACCGGTCACGAGCAGCGAGGATTGGCCTGAGTGCGCCGCGCCGTCGTCAACGGTCGCCGTCATGCCGCCTGCCGCGGGCCAGGGCTCCGAGCCCGGCTCGAATCCCTCCTCGTACACGACAGCCTCCCCCGGCTCGGCCCGCACGCCGTGGACGTCGGCGAGCCGGTAGCTGCCATCGTCCGTGCGCCCGGCGATGCCGAGCTGGATGCGGACGTCCTGCTCCTCGGGCGATACCATGGCAACCCGAAGTGTGTACTCCCCCGGCGGCGTTTCGGCCGGCACGCGCAAGACGCTCGACAGGGCGACCTCCTCATCCGGCCACCAGAGGGTCGTCGGCGTCCTGGGGAAGTCGAGCGACTCGGCCACGACGGTGCCAGCATCGTCAGCCAGCGACCACCGCAGCGCGTAGCTCTCGTAGCAGGGGGCCACGCCGAGGTTCCGCCACGTGTGGTTGATGAGCACGCGGCCCGGCTTCTCGCCGTCGAGGCGGAACCGGCTGAGGCAGGCCAGCTTCGCGATGACGAACCGGAAGCCCACGCGACGCGCGGCGTACTTCAGCGCCTCGGTGGGCTCGGGCGGAGCCTGGGTGAGCCCACCGATGCCGAGCATGTTCGTGTTCATGTAGCTGACGGGGTCCTCGAGGCCCTTCTCCACCGTCGCCATGGCGCCCCAGCCCTTCTGCTCCATGGAGCGCCAGCCGCTGTGGAACTCGTAGTTGCAGATGATGCCGCGCCGCGCGTAGGGCTGGTAGTAGCGCTTGCCCACGTTGGCACTGGGGCCGCTGGGCGTGAGGCCGTCCTGGCGGAAGTGCACGCCGCGAATGGCGGCGTAGTCGGCGATGGTGTCATAGCTGCCGACGTTGAGGAAGACCCGGGTGTTGGGGAAGGCCCTCGCATGGGCGTCGATGGCGCGGCGGTAGACGGCGATGTACTTCTCGCGGGTGAAGCCGGTCTCGTCGAGCTGCTCCCGGGTCCAGCGGCCGGGGATGTGCAGGCCCAGGTGCATCTCGCCCCACTCGCCGATGCAGCCGATGTCGATGAACTCGAGCCCATTGCGCCCGTCCAGATACTGCCCCAGAGCCATGAGGAACTTCTCGTAGACCTCCATGTACCGCGCGTGCCAGAAGACGGGGTTGACCTGCTCGTCGCCGTACCGGTTGGTGTGCCGGACGCCCGGGACGCCCCTCCCGAAGACATACTCCGGCGTGGCGTACGTGCCGCGGAAGTGGGTGCTCTGGGACATGACGCGGAAGGCCACGCGCTTGCCGAGCGTCTTCACCCAGAAGTCGAAGATGGGGCCGAAGTACTCGTCGAACGTGTACTCGCCCTCATCGCCCTCGAGCATCGACCAGACGGGGCGATAGTAGACGATGTCGGTGAGCTCATCAAGGAACCACGCGTCCTCGGGCACCTCGCGGAAGCTCCCGCCGCCGGGCAAGTACATGCCCATGCCGGGGTTGAAGAGCACGGCGTCGGTCTGCTCGGGGACGAGCTCGGTCATGGGCAGCAGCGCCGACGTCTCCTGCGCCGCCGAGGGAGCGAGTGTGCAGAGCAGTGCCAGCGGGGCGCACGAGGCGACGAGCGTGCGAGCAGTCATCGATGGGCCTCCCGGGGAACTGCGGCTGTCAGTCGGTTCATGTGCGGAGGTACTCCTTGCCGGACTCGGGATTCTGCGTGCAGCCGATGGGGACGCCGTCGCGCAGGTTGCCGTAGCAGTACTCGTTGCACTCGATGCACTCGATGATGGTGTCCTCGCGCCCCGTCACGACCTTCTGCACCCAGTGCGAGTCGGCAATGAGGCCGCGGCCGATGGCGACGAGGTCGCACTTGCCCGCGGCCAGCGCGGCTTCCGCCTCCGTCGGGTCGTTCATCCCGCCGACGGCGATGACGGGGACATCGACGGACGCCTTGATCTCGCCGGCCCACACGGCGTGCTCGCCTCCCGGCGGCCGGCTCGGTGATATGTCGAGCACATCCACGCCGGCGTCTGCGAGCTCCCGGGCGAAGGGCCTGCTCTCGTCGGTCCCGTAGCCATCGTCGCCGGAGTGCACCGGCGTGTGGCGATACAGGATGGGATACGCGGGGCCCACCGCCTCCCGCACGGCCGCGACGCCCCGGAGGCCGAACTGCATGCGGGCCTCGAGCGATCCGCCGAACTCATCGGCGCGGCGGTTATGCTTCGGCCAGAAGAAGCGATTCATGAAGAAGCCGTGCGCGCCGTGCGGCTCCACGGCATCGAAGCCGACGGCCTTGGCCTGTGCGGCGGCATGCGCGAGCTCCGCCAGCTTCGCCTCGATCTCGGCCACCGTCACCTCGCGCACGTCGTCGTGGGCGCTCACGTCCACGCGCTCGTCCCCGACCGCATCGGCGATGATGAGCTGAACGGCCACCGCGGCGCCCGCCGCGTGCACCGCGTCCACCATGGGCCGCAGGCCCTCGGCAAAGCCGGAGTCCGCGAATAGATGCGTGCGGGTCGCCTCGCGGATCACGAGCCCGACACAGCCCCGCGCGCGGTCGGCGTACCATTCGCGCGACTGGTCGCCGTCGTGGTCCATGCACGTGACGCACGGCGGGAACACGACGCGATTGCGGAGCTCGACACCGCGGAGCTTGATGGGCGAGAACAGCGTGGGGTACTGCATGGGAGGCTCCTTTCCGGCAGAGCAGGCTACGGCTCGCGGGCGGCGGCGATCGCGTCGCGCAGGTCGAGGTCGCCGGTGTAGATGGCTTGGCCGGTCACGGCGCCCTCGAGGCCCACCGGGACCAGCTCCGTGAGCGCGATGATGTCGTCCACGCAGGAGACGCCGCCGGCGGCCAGGATCGGAATGTCGACGGCCTCGCACATAGCGCGTATGCCCGGGATGTTCGGCCCCGAGAGCGTGCCGTCGCTGGCGATGTCCGTGCAGAGAAGGCGCCGGGCACCAGCGTCCTGCATCTGCCGCGCAAGGTCCGTCGCGGCCACGTCCGTGACGTCTGTCCATCCCTTCACGGCCACGCGCCCGTCGCGTGCATCAACGGCGACCACTATCCTGTCGCCGAAGCGCTGCAGCAGCTTGCGCAGCAGCTCCGGCGCCTCGATGGCGGCTGTGCCGACGATGGCGCGATTTGCGCCGGCGGCGAAGGCCGCCTCGACGGACTCCATGCTGCGCAGCCCGCCGCCGAGCTGCACCGGCACGCCCACGGCGTCGGCTATAGCCGCGACGGCATCGAGGTTGTCCCGATCGCCGTGGATGGTGGCGTCGAGGTCGATCACGTGGATGATCTCCGCGCCCATGTCCTGCCACCGGCGCGCCATGGCGGGCGGATCGTCGGAGTAGACGGTCTTGGCGGCCATCTCACCGCGCGTAAGGCGTACGCATTGGCCCTCCGAGAGATCGACTGCGGGGATCACCAGCATCGGTCAACCAACTCGCGGAAGTTCGTGAGCATCTGCAGGCCGACGGCCTGGCTCTTCTCCGGATGGAACTGCATCGCGAACATGCTCCCGCGGGCGATGCTCGAGACGAACTCGTAGCCGTACTGCGTCGTCGTGGCGATGACCGAGTCGTCCTCGGGCACCACGTGGTAGCTGTGGACGAAGTACACGTACGAACCGTCCTCGACATCATCGAGCAGCGGCGTGTCGCTCCGCTTGCGGATCTGATTCCAGCCAATCTGGGGCACCTTGAGGTCGTGGGTGAAGCGCACCACACGGCCGGGGATGACGTCCAGGCACGGAACCGCGCCGGACTCCTCGCTCTCCGTGAACAGAATCTGGAGCCCGAGGCAGATGCCCAGATACGGCTTGCCGGCGGCGATGGCGTCCTTGACCGGGTCGATGAGCCCCAGGTTGCGGAGGTTCTCCATGCAGTCGCCGCAGGCGCCGACGCCCGGGAGAACAACTGCGCGGGCCGCCTCCACGTCTGCCGGGCGGGAGGTGATCGTCGGCTCCAGCCCGACGCGGCGGAGGGCCTTGTCCACGCTGCCGAGGTTGCCCATCCCGTAGTCGATGAGGGCGAGCGTGTCGGAGCGCGCGCCGGTCATAGCGTTCCCTTCGTGGACGGGACGCCCTCGCGGCGAGGGTCGGCGGCGACGGCCTGGCGTATGACGAGCCCGAAGGCCTTGAAGGCGGCCTCCAGGATATGGTGGCTGTTGCCGCCGGAGAGCTGGACGAGGTGCACCGCCGCTTTGAGGTGGCTCACCACGGCGCTGAAGAACACCTCGCCAAGCTCCGTGTCGAAGTTGCCGATCTTCTCCCGCGGGACCTCCAGGGCATAGCGCAGGTGTGGGCGCCCCGAAAGGTCCACTGCCGCCATCACCAGCGCTTCGTCCATGGGGACGGAGGCCCAGCCGTACCGGACGATGGCGGACTTGTCACCGAGGGCCTCCCCGAGTGCGTCACCCAGCACGAGGCCCACGTCCTCCACGATGTGGTGGAAGTCCACGTCCGTGTCCCCGCTCGCCTTGATGGTCATGTCGATGAGGCCGTGCTTGGCGATGTGGGAGAGCATGTGGTCGAAGAACGGCACGTCGGTGGATACGTCGTACTCGCCCTGCCCATCGAGGCACAGCGTCACCTGGACGCTGGTCTCCTTCGTGGTGCGCTCGAGCGTGGCCGTTCGCTCGCCGTTCATCTCATTCTCCTTCCCCTGACTCCGCCCGTGCGGCGCCGCGTCGCACTTCGATGGAGCGGGCGTGCGCCGTGAGACCCTCGGCCTCAGCGAGGGCGATGGTAGCGTCGGCCAGCTCGCCGAGGCCCGCCGCGGACGCGTGGATGATGCTCGAGTGCTTCAGGAAATCGTACACCGACAGCGGCGACGAGAAGCGCGCCGTGCGGTTCGTCGGCAGCACGTGGCTCGGACCGGCGATGTAGTCGCCGAGGGCCACGGGGGAGTACTCACCAAGGAAGATGCACCCGGCGTTCCGGATCTTCGCCAGCAGCGCCTCGGGGTCTCTGACGATGATCTGCAGATGCTCCGGAGCGAGGTGGTTGGCGACCTCGGCGGCCTGCGCCAGATCGGCCGTGAGGATGATGGCGCCGCAGTCCTCCAGGGACGCGCGCGCGTAGTCGCTGCGCGGGAGCGAGGCCAATTGGGCCTCGAGCTCCTCAGCAACACGTGCTGCGAGCTCCTCCGAGGGGGTGATGAGGAACGCCGGGGAGTCCTCCCCGTGCTCGGCCTGCGAGAGCAGGTCGGCGGCGACGTAGGCCGGGTTGGCCGTGGCGTCGGCGATGACGCACGTCTCGGAGGGCCCGGGCAGCGACTCGATGCCGACCTCGCCGAACACGAGTCGCTTCGCGGCCACCATGTACTCGTTTCCCGGGCCGACGATCTTGTCCACCTTCGGGATGCTCGCCGTGCCGCAGGCCATGGCCGCCACGGCCACCGCGCCGCCGACCTTGTAGACCTCGCGGACGTTGGCCTCTGCCGCCGCCACGAGAAGGACGGGCTCCACACGGCCGTCGCGCCGCGGGGGCGTGCAGAGCACAATGCGCTCCACACCGGCGACCCTGGCCGGGATGGCCGACATGAGAATCGACGACGGAAGCGGGGCCCTGGCCATCGGCGCGTACACCCCGACGGACGCCAGCGGCACGATGTGCTCGCCCAGGACGATGTCGCCGAAGGGCTCGTGCCACGAGCGTCGGAGCTGGCGCTTGTGGTAGGCCTCGATGTTCTCGATGGCCCGCCGGACGGCCTTGAGCCATTGAGCGGGGACCGCCTCGTAGGCGCTCTGGATCTCCTCGACGCTGGCGCGGAGCTGATCAAGCTCAAGCGTCGGGCAGTCGAACGTGCGCTCATACTCCAGCACGGCCTCGTCGCCGCGGTCGCGTACGGCGGCGATGATGTCGCGGGCGGCGGCCTCGGCGTCGGCCATGTCCGGGCGCGCGCGCGGGGGCAGGCGCTCGTCGAGTTCGGCGACGGAGATACCGATCAGGTTGATGGTGCGCATGGTGGCCATGGTGATGTGGTCAGTCGAAGCTTCTGTCGAACGTGGCCCGGAAGTCGCTCCGGAGCCGCCTCTGCTTCGCGACGTATTCGGGCCAGTTGTCGGTGCTCAGGACGTTCATGTCCGCAAGTGCCCGCCGGCCGGGCGGTGGTTCGACATCTTCGCGCACGGAGTAGGCGCCCAGGAGGCGCTGCCAGAGCTCCTGCCCCTCCTTGGCCATGGCGAAGTCTACGAAGAGCCTGGCCGCATTGGGATGCTTCGCGCGCTTGAGGATGGCGACGGGGGCAAGGGCCAACGGGACGCCATCCTCGGGCCAAACACCCACAATGTTCGTATGCCCCTCGCGCCGCCATTCCTCGAGCGCGTACCCCATCATCTCTCCGGCGATCAACACGTCGCCCTGCTCGAGGGCCTCGAGAATCTCGCGAGAGGAATCGTAGAACTTGGGCCCCTGGCGCGCGAGGGTCTCCCAATGGTACCGACCGTAGAGGTCGCGCAGGAAGAAGTACTGCGCGTACTGTGACCCGGCACTTGCGGTCTCGAGCGCTATCTTCCCGTCGGCCCACACGGGATCCCAGAGGTCGCGCCACGTCCGGGGCGGGCTCTGGCCCGGCGGCAAGAGCCGCTCGTTGTACGCCATGCAGATCGTCACGGCCCGCATGCAGCCCCAGTACCCGCCCTTCTCGTCGCGGTACTTGGGCTGGAGGGCCGCGTACTCCGGTGACCTGTACGGAAGGAGCTGATCGTCGCCCTCGAGCGCCAGGAAGACGCCGACATCGAGAACGTGCAGCACATCGGCGCGGAGCTCGCCCTCAAGTTCCTCTCGCACTTGCTCAACGACCTGGAAGGTGCTGCGCGACTCGCCGGGATTGACCCGGGCGTTTATCGCGGGGTACTTGCTCTCGAAGACGCTCAGGAACTGCCTGGCATGCTCTTCCGGGGCCGACGTATACCACCACAGCTCGCGCTCCTGCTGCGTGGCCAACGCAATGATGTCCTCGCGCGGCCGCTCCGGCTCCAGTGCGATGTCGTCACGGTCGAAGACGTCCACCACGATGCGATCGGAGCCGGGTTGCTTGACCCGTCCCAGCCACGCGAGGAGGCCTACGAGGACAGCCACGGCAACAGAGATGATGATAAGCCAGGTTCGGGGCATCTAGGGCTCCTTGGTCGCCGAGGCGCTCCCGTCCTGCTCCCGGGCAGCAGAGGGCAGCGTGGAGTCAGCGGGTTCACCCGTCCTCAGTGAGACGCGCCACGTCGTAGACGAGCACCTTCTCTGACTTACCCTTCACCTGCACAGGCTCGAGGGGCTGCGCCGTCACGTGCTCCTTCACGGCCTCATACGTCGTCTCGCTGATGAGCACCTTCCCGCCCTCGGCCTGGGACTCGATCCGCTGGGCGAGGTTCACGTCGTCGCCGATGACGGCGTACTCGAGCCGGCCGCCCATCCGGCCGAGGGCACCCAGGCTTCCGGCGTGCACCGAGCCCGTACTTATTCCGATGCCCATGTTGATGGGCCGCATGCCCTGGGCTTGGCGTTCGACGTTGACCCGGGCGATGGCGGCCTGCATGTCCATTCCGGCGCGGACGGCGCCGAGGGCGTGCTCGCTCATCTGGTACGGTGAACCCCAGACGGCCATGATGCAGTCGCCCATGAACTTGTCCAGCGTGCCATCGTGCTTGAAGATGGCCTCCACGAGGGCGGCGAAGTACTCGTTGAGCATATCGAACACCTCGCCGGAGTCGAGGCGCTCGGTGAGCGGCGTGAACCCGCGTATATCGGCAAACAGGACGGTGACCTCGCGGGGTTCCGCGTCGAACCACCATTCCCCCTCCTCGATCATCTTCTCGGCCACCTGCACGGAGACGTAGCGCGTCAGCGCCGCCCGCAGGAAGGCACGCTCCCGCAGCCCGACGACCATGCGGTTGAAGGCGACCGTCATGACGCCGACCTCGTCGCTTGTCCCGGGCGTGACGTGCTGTTCCAGGTCCCCCTCGCCGACGCGCTGCATGGCGGCGGTCAGACGCTCAATGGGCTGGGTGAGATGGTCGGCCAGGCGCACTGACAGGAGTATGCCGATGACCGCCAGCCCCAGCGTCACGGCGCTGATGGTGGTCATGATGCGATCCAGGAACCGCTCACTGATGTTCTGGCGGTATCCGATGTCAAGCACGCGTCTGGCCGGAATCGCCGCGCCGTAGCGCACCGTCACGGGCTTGATGCCGTAGCGCCCGAGCTGCCCGGTCTCGGCCATGCCCACGAGGTCCCGGGCCGCACCATACTGGCGGCTCGTGTACGGCTTCCCCGTGTCGGGGTTGCGGAGCTCATCGTCCGGGTTGACCGCGAACGCCCTCACCGCGTCCGACTCGTCCCGGACGGCAATGTACACAACGTCGATGGAGTAGTCCCGGGTGCGGAACTCCGCGCCCACGACGCGGCCGAGGTACTGCTGGTACGTGAGCCACGCCGGGGGGCTGGAGACCACGGACAGTTGGCCGACCGTGTCGGCCAGGTTGGCCATGACAGACTCCATCTCGCTGTAGATGACCCGCCTGGTGTGCTGCACAGCCAGGTGGTTCACTGCGACCATGGCCGATATGACCAGCGCTACGGCAAGGGAGGCGATCTTCAGGCGGAGGCTGAAGCGCACCTCTGGCAGCGACGGGACCGGCCCGCGGTCGAAGTAGCTCGGGCGGCGCGGCTCGGGCTCTCGCACGGTCGGCGTGGGAGGCGGGCCGGCCGGCGGTGCGATGTCCACGGCGGCTCCGCCCACTTCATCGACGGCCGCCGGGGCCCGTCCCGTGTGAAGTACCATGAGATAGGCGCCGAACAGGAGCGTGCAGATCCCGGCGACGTGCCACGGGTTCAGCGTCTCGCCCAGGACGAGCCAGCCCAGCACCACGGTGACCGTGGGCCCCACCAACTCGAGGCTCGGCGCCACATGCGCCTCGACGCCGGCCAACCCGCGGTAGTAAAGGACCAGTGCCAGCGTTCCGCAGATCAGGCCCAGGGCGGCGAAGAGGGCCCAGTGCAGCGGACTCAGGCTTCCCAGAGCCAGCCGCGGCGCCGATACGACCATCACGCCGCTGGCGACGCCGAATCCCATGCCGAAGCGGACGAGAGCGACGACCTCGGGCGGGAACTTGCGCAGGGCGTTCTTGCCCAGCACCACGGCGAGGGCCCAGACGAGACCTGCACACAGTGCCAGGCCGTCGCCCAAAAGCCGATCGCGCAACTGCGCCTTGCCCGCCCCGAACTCCCCTGCCCCGATCAGCACACACGCCGCCACCATCATGCCCACGAGGACGAAGCGGACGCTGCTGACGCGCTCTCTCAGCACAAAGAACCCGAGAAACACCACGAAGAGCGGCTGGGACTTCGATAGAGCATTGACGATGCCAGCCGAGGACAAGTCCACGGCGTTGACAAAGAGCAGTTGCCCGATGCCGGAGCCGAGAACGCCCACTGCCAGGAGCTGCAGCCAGTCCCGGGCAGTAGCGCGCTTCCCGTTCCTGAAGGCGATGACGATGGCGAAGGGGGCCAGGGCCACGCTGGCGACGAGGTAGCGCCCGGCGACGATGGCTGAAGCCGGCAGGACGTTCAGGAGGACCTTGATGAGAACGGGCGAGGCGCCCCAGATGAGTGCGGCGGCGAGCAGGGAGACGTGTGGCGACAGTTTGCCCTTGTCAGCAGACACGCCGACCCTCCGCTGCTGCGAACCGCTGCCTGCAGCGATGACACCGGCACCATAGCGCCGCCCCCCCGTGTTGTCAACACGAGCGGCCCCCCGCCCCCTCCTGGGCGCGCTCGCCCGCGCATGGGAAGGCCTCGGCCGCCCGACGCGGAAACCTCCCCGAGTTCATTGGGCCGGAGGACGGCAACTGCACCCGCCGTACAATCGCTGGTGATGACTATGAGCACTGAAGATGGGACTGTCGTCAGCGTCGATGACGTGCCGACTCAGGAGTTCCCCTGGGGGGCGATCAAGTGGCTGTGCAACGACGAGATTGACGCGAACGCCAGGCAGACGCTGGGCATCGTGTTCATCAACCCCGGCATGAGCAACCCGGCGCACTCGCACCCGAACTGCGAGGAGCTCCTCTACGTCATCGAGGGTCGGTGCGAGCACGGCCTCGGCAAACAGGAGCACCATCTGGAGGCCGGCATGATGATCCGCGTCCCGGCCGGCGTGCCGCACAGCGCCCACAACTCGGGCTGGGAGCCGGTGAAGATGCTGGTGAGCTACTCGGCGCCGGACCGGGAGATGGTGCTGGAGAGCTGAACGCGGGCGCCGCGCTGCCCGGTAGGACAGCCGGATACCGTCAGGAGTCAACGCATGCTCAACAAGCGACTGCTCGGCACAACAGGCTTCGAGGCCACGGAGATAGGGCTCGGCGGGATCCCCATGATCCGGTCGAGCTTCGACAAGGCCGTGAAGATCGTGCATCGGGCGCTGGACCTGGGCGTCAACTTCCTGGACACGGCCCGGGGATACCGGGACAGCGAGGCGAAGATGGGCGCGGTGATGCGCACGCGCCGCGATGAGTGTTTCCTGGCCACCAAGTCGGCCCAGCGCACGAGGGAGGCGGCGTACGAGGAGTTGACGGTCAGCCTCAAGGAGTTGCAGACGGACAAGGTCGATCTGTGGCAGCTCCACGACATCTCGACCCCGCGGCGGTTCGAGGAGGCGCTCGGAGCGGGCGGCTCCCTGGAGGCGGCGCAGCAGGCCCGGGACGAGGGCAAGTGCGACTTCATTGGGGTCACGAGCCACAGCGTGTCCGTGCTCGAGCAGCTCATCGAGTCGGGCGAGTTCGACACGATCATGTGCGTCTACAACCTGGCCATCACCGACACCAAGGACCTCGTCATGCCCCTGGCCAAGGAGCGCGGGGTCGGCGTGATCGTGATGAAGCCGCTCTCGGGGGGGATCTTCTTCCGCACGGACGGCGGCGACGGTGCGCCCGCGGTGACGGCAGAGCCCGCGTGGAACTTCGTGCTGATGAATCCCAACGTGGACGTGGCGCTGGCCGGCGCGCGCTGGCTCAAGGACATCGAGCAGGCCGTCCGCTGCGCAAAGAGATCCACGCCGCTGACCGGGAGCGAGATCGAGCGGCACACGGCAAAGGCCAGAGCGATTGGCGAGGACGTGTGCCGCGATTGCCGGTACTGCGAGATCTGCCCGGAGGACATCCCGATCCCGGCGATGATGCAGCTTGCGGATCGGGGACGGGCCTTCCCCTACGAGTGGCCCAAGTACCGCGAGGAGTATGCCGCCTTCCGGCCGCCCGCCGACGCCTGCACCGAATGCGGCGCGTGTGAGGAGTCGTGCCCCTTCGACCTGCCCATCGTCCAGCGGCTCAAGCAGATCCACGAGAGGCTTACCAGGCCGGTGTAGGACGCGGCAAAGCCGCTACTGCTCCTCGTCCTCCAGGTCCAGGTACTTCTCGTAGACCGTGGCTGGCCCCCTGGTCTGGAAGAAGTGCCTGATGCCGAAGCACAGGGTCAGCACCAGCACCAGCCCTCCGGCGATGAGCGCCACCCAGGCCCTGCCGCTCAGATTGATGCCGATGTCCCAGCGTGGCTCCAGTTCCTCGTCGTCCCTCTGGGTCATTGCGCTTCCCCACTAGGAATGCCCGGAGGCTGCCCCGCGTTCCCTACCGTGCGGCCCGTGGCGACGTGGCCGAAGTAGACGAACACGCCACGTCCGCCTTCCGGGCACGACGATGCCTGTGACGCCCTTCGT
This sequence comes from Armatimonadota bacterium, assembly GCA_050114035.1. Taxonomy (GTDB): domain Bacteria; phylum Armatimonadota; class Zipacnadia; order JAUWAU01; family JAUWAU01; genus JAUWAU01. The sequence continues at coordinate 12,482 of JASFTE010000060.1, forward strand.
CTGTCCGTCGCCAGGAGGCATGGGGATCAACGGGCACCGTGCGACGCAGGAGGAGGCAGCTTGAGTGC